>DAHO01000010.1 GCA_002498455.1 Euryarchaeota archaeon UBA602 | reverse complement strand
TCCATCCAAATTAACAACGGCCGTGAAGTCCAATCGGTTTACATTGTCAAATTCTCCAATGTCGGGGCGATTGGATGGGCATTGGAAACCACCTCTACTTACGATCGTTATTCAAACCCTTCAATCGATGTTCACGGCAGTAAAATCTTGGTTAGTTTGGTCGGGAACTCCAACTTCTATTTCAGAGGAAGTACTCAATCAGCTAACGTATATGTTGATTATAACAATAGGGATAATTCAATCGTCCTTGAATTAAGTAACACGGGTGCATTGAGATCGACCTACAGTAGTGTACTTTCAAATCGTTACTCCTCCATAGACGATGTTGCTTGGTTGGATGTAGGGAATTCAAACCCTGACATTGTCGCCCCTATGAATCAACAGGCTCGTAATCAAGGTTATTCTTACGTCTACTACACAGACGCACCTGCGACAACACTACACCGCTGGTCCTGGTCAAGTGGGAATCAAAATTTGCAATTCTCGAGAATGATTGGACACACAGGCACTGAAAGCATCATCGATATTGAACAATTCAACTCAACCTCAACCATCATGCTTGGAGTTGCAGAAGAAAATTCGCGGAATCTGCGCTTCGGAGATGGTGTTCTTGGAGGAGATTCCGAGTATGTATATGATGACTATTCTCGATTTTTCCTCGCGATTGCGGACAACAATGGTAATTGGACTCATGTTGATCAAATCAAGGTCGACCGACGATTAAGTCCCAATGAGAATTCCTATTTTGATGGGAGGAATCCTGCTGCCATGGCCATCGGACCAAATGGGACTGTTTGGGTAGGATTCTATTGGAGTCAAGGGGTTGAAATTCCTGGTTTAATCGATCTCAATAGTGGTTCAGGATTCATTGTCGCCAGTTGGTCACCGAACAACGGTTGGATGTCTGCAGATACAATTGGTTTTCAAGACAGTTATGATGTAAACCTTGACATCGCTGTAGATGGCAATGGTGATGTCTTCTTTTCTGGCATGTGCTATGGGAATGTGCAAATGCATGGCTCGTATTATTCTGGACCGTATAATTACAATATTTGTATCGCTCAAAGAGATTCCTCAAACGGTTGGAATGCAATTCACCGTACTTCAAATTACAACAATCCAAGAATGGATACGATGGCCGGGCATCCAAATGGAGGAGTAGTATTCTGGGCCAAATCGGGTAGCTACAATGATGCAAGTGGTTCGAGAGCATATCCCGATGATGATTTAGGTGGCCTCGTACAATTCTTTTCTGGAAATTCTACGATGTGGTTGGCAGGGCCTTTGCCAACTTGTAGTAACAGTCAATGTATGTATACAAAGTCAATCGAAGTTAGCCCTTCAGGAGACATCTATGTTGCAGGTGATTTCAGAAACTCTATTTCATTTCCAAACTGTTGTTCTGTGAATTCTGGAGGCCAGCGTGATGGGTTTGTCGCCAAACTAAACAGCAGTGGATCTTGGGATTGGTCCATTGCTTTAGGAGGTACACAAGATGACCACATCTATGACGTGGCCATGGTCGATGCTGGGAATGTCGTCGTGGTGGGGGAAAAATCCGGTGTCATCAGTGTTGGATTGACCACCCTGTCATCAGCCGGAACTGGATTTGTGGCCATGGCCTCAACACTTGGGACATGGGAATGGGCTGCTCAGCCTACAGGTTCGACTGCCATTCAGCAAGTAGTAGGCACAGGGAACGGAACGGTTGCTGCGACAGGCCAATTATTGTATTCTAACTCAGCTCGAACATTCGGTCTAGACTCATTGAATTCCTCTGATGGAGAGGATATTTTCCTCGCACGGATGAGTGCGGACGCGGATGCGGATGGAATCACCGACAACCGAGACAATTGCCAACAATTGTACAACCCAAATCAAGCCAACTTCGATGCGGATACGCAAGGTGACATTTGCGATGCCGATGACGATGGGGAGGGGATTCTCGACATTGCGGATAGTTGTCCAATGGGCGCGCTTTTGTGGACATCCAATGCTTCCACGGATTACGATACGGATGGATGTAAAGACGGTGTTGAAGATGACGATGACGACAATGATGGGGCAATGGATGTGGATGACATGTGCGCCACTGGAACATTGAACTGGACCTCGGATGGAACCACAGACTACGATGCCGATGGTTGCAAGGATTCTGGCGAAGACTTGGATGATGATGATGACACCGTGAACGATACTGCAGATGCTTGTCCAAAGGGCGAATTGGGTTGGATCTCAACACCCGAACTCGATCACGATGGAGACGGTTGTCTCGATGCAAACGAAGATGCCGATGACGATGATGATGGAGTGGATGATGTCGACGATAGTTGTCCAAGTGGCGATTTGAATTGGGCTTCCTCTTCCAACACTGACAACGATGGTGACGGTTGCTTGGATGCAACCGAAGATCTCAACGATGACAACGATGACTTCCCCGATTACGATGATTCATGCCCACGAGGGGCAACGGAATGGTATTCAGGTCGAATGACCGATTACGATGGCGATGGTTGTCTAGATTCGACTGAAGATTTGGATGATGATGCCGATGGCGTGGATGACATCGATGACAACTGTCCACGAGGGATTGAAGGCTGGATTACCAATCCAACCGTTGACTTTGATGCCGATGGTTGCCATGACTGGAACGAAGATACCGACGATGATGGGGATGGCGTTTCAGATTTGGTTGACCTCTGCTCACGAACGACCGCCGGTTCCGCCGCCAATGCGGAAGGATGTGCTCCTGGTCAAACACCTGACACCAACGGAGGAGGAAGTTCAACTGTCAATTATACGGATGAGCAAACTTACGTCAACAACACCTACGTCAACAATACCTATGTCAACAACACGTATCTCAACAATACCTACAGTAACGAGACATTCCAGAATCAAACCTTTGAAAACAATTCATACAACAATGAAACCTTCCAAAATCAGACCTTCCAAAACAACACGAATCTGAATCAAACCATCAATGAAGGACCCATTGCCAACGAATCCACGGCCGAGGAAGATCAACTCCTTCCTCCAGAACCTTCGACGAAAGGAAGTCTGACTTGGGAACCGATTACGGCGATTGCCATCATGGTACTATTGCTCTTGATCAATTTCATGCACCTGGTAAAGAAACCGGCTGTACCGACAGCTCCGCCGGAAGAGATGTTACTGATGTCATCAGGCATGGATTCAGTATTCGATCAGACCGACAGTGTGCTGGAAAATAAACCGAGTATTTCTGAACCAATCGAAGATACCGGTCCACCTCAAATCGAGACACTAGGAGCAGAACCAGTGCAAGACACCCCCCCACTTGAAATCGAAAATACAATTCAGAAAGAAGGATTTGAGTGGGTCGAATGGCCGACGGGTAGCGGCCAGAATTTCTATCGCCCTGAGAAGACCGGTGGAGAATGGCGAAAGTGGCCTGTTGAATAGTAGGCCGTATCCGCGCCCATTGGTGATGACGTGAGTAAGGAAGCGGTTTGCGATTTTCTTCGGCGCTGTGTCGTCTACGCGGATGCCAGTATCAATCGGAAAAAAACCCGCGAAGAGGATGCCACAGAAATTCAACGCTGGGCAGCTTACCGAGATTTCACGGCATACGCCCTTTCAGAAGTTGAAAGAGGCGAACTCGATGACTGGTTCAAAACCGATGGAGAAGAAGATCGTAAGCGTCCCAGCTTCTTTGGAGAAGCCATGGGTGATGATGTCGAGAACATCGATACGAATTATCTTGAACATCCGGAACGGGCGGCATGGTTGTCGACTCTGATTGCACCAAGACCGGTGATGTTGCTCTCAACGGTTGGTGAGAACGGTGTTCCAAATTTGTGTCCAGTTTCCAGTCTCGCATCGCTGTCAAACACCCCACCATTGATCGGTGTATCTCTAAGCCAAGACCGAGCTGGACGACCGCGTGACACCCTAGTCAACCTGCGCAATGGCTCGAAAATCAGTGCCATGGTTTTGCCCGGGACTTGGGATGCGGCTCAATTGGTCAATGAAACCGCTGAGGCACACCCACCTGAACGCAGTGAATGGGATGGCCTGGGTGAAGCCATTCCATCGCCCAATGATTACCCTCCATACCACCCTCTTTCGGCTGCTGTATTGGAATGCGAACTCGCAGAACTTCACCCACTACCCGGGGCGGTGGCAACCTTGGCGATCTTGAAGGTAAACCACATCTTGAGACCGAATGAAGGAACCAAAAGAGGCATGCCGCCGGATGCAGAAACCTGGCGACCCCTCCTTACGCAATATGGCTGGGACCGATTGACAAGTGGCCCTGATGGTTCAGCTTGGTCATTTGATGTCCGAAGTTATCGAGACTAATCGATAATGGAATTCCCACCCAACTCATGAGTTTCCGTATCGATTCGAGATCCACGACCCGGAATGAGCAACAGGCGATTGGAATCGTCCAATGCGAACACTGGAAGCCCCCCGTAATTGGCCATGTCTTGCACTTGTCGTGATAGAGCACTTCGTTGACTGTCCATGTGTGCTAGACTACTCAAATCGACAAGGCAAACATCGCCTTGATGGAGACGAGTGGAGATCGCGTCCAAGGGCAATCGGTGCATGTCATCCGGTCGAATGTATCGCAACCCGCGGCGTGGCAATCCCTGATGAGCGGAAGCCCATTCAATCCACCGCTTGGAACCCAAATCATGGAATCGCAAATCTTTGACTGGTTTTCGCTCAACTTTACGAACCGGTTTTGGGATGTGGATGGGGTCGGGTGGTTCCTCAACAGGCAACGCCTCATCGACTACCTCAGCCGGTTCAGAATCCGGCAATTGAGGCAGACCGAAAAGGTCGTACAATCGACGGCGCATGACACGGGCTCAGAAGTCAAGGTCCAAGTCATCTTCGGCTGAAAATGACGGGAGGGTTGTTGTTTCTGTAACCGTTGGTGCAGGCGCGGGTGTGGGGGCAGGCTGAGGTTGTGCTTCGGCCTGCTGAGCCAACCATTGTGCACCGTAGTGGTCCCATTGCTCCATTGTCCAGCCGGGTGGCAACCCCTCGGCTGGAACGGGTGGTGGACCTGAACTCACTAGAGGCTCAGGAGTGGGTGCAGCTGAGGGAGGTTGGGCCGCAGGTTCCGCAAACATTGCAGATGGTGGTGCGGCCATGGGAGCCTCTTGTTCCAATCCAAAGCCCATTGCGGCCACGTCATCCCAACCTTCAGTGGCTCCTTTCCCACGCAAAGAGGTCCAAGCCAAGATGCCGAGCAAACCTGCCAAAATGAGCATCATGATGATGACAATCGTTGTCACGAAACTACCTCCGCCTGCAAAACTGAAGAAACCGCTGTCATCTTCCAGAACGGCAACGGTGTAGTCCTTGGTGGAAGTTTCAATCTCGTCAGAAACCATCAATCGGATTCCGCGCTCACCGGGTTTGTCAAATGTGACCCAAATTTCCATTCCAATTTCATCGATGTCATTGGTGGGGTCGGAATCACCATCCGAATCGACGGAGGTGTCCAAATCCCATACATACACTAGATTTCCTTGATCACTTGGTGTATCGGTTGAAAGATTGCCTGAAAGGCCAAACATTTCGCCCGCCTTAGGCGCGAGCTCACTCACCCAGATGTCCGCAACCGGTTGTCGGTTTCGTACTGTGAAATTGACCATCTGTGACGTTCGCTCCCCATCGTCATCGGTGACATGGAATATTGCAGGATAAGTCCCGGCTTCAGACCACTTGTAATTGATGGTAGCGCCCGTGATGTCACAGTCATCATCTGAACTGCCTTCTTGATCCAGATTGATGTATGGATCCAAATCCCAACAGGCGACAAGAGAATCCATGTCACTGGCACTATCGCTGTACTCCAAAGTGAACAGGGTTCGAGCATCCTCCCACAATGGAAGTGGCTCATCAAATTCGGAGATGGTTGGTGCGACGTTGTGGACCATGACCCAACCACTGACGGTGCCGCTGGTCTCGCCGTCGTCGTCAAAGGCCTGCATCACAATCACATGCGGCCCATTCTCTGACCAGCTGACGGGAACCACCGAGGTGGGTCCGTTCGTGGTCTCAAACCAACTTGGGTCAATTTGAGAATCCGGTTGCCATTCCCATCGAATCGAGGGCATGTCATTTGGCGAATCTTCGACAAATCCAAGCAACTCAAGTGGCTGGTCCTCATCGACGTGCCAAACCTGCATGTTGTTGGATTCAAGGATCGTGTTGGTCTCAACGTCTCGCAATTGAATCGACCCGTTGTAGGGGGCGATGTTGGTCACCGTGATGCTGATTGATTCAGTGGTGACTGCAAAATCATCGTCAACCGCACGGAAGGACATGGTGAATGTACCCTCCACTTCTGGAGTCACTGTGCAAGCTTGTGTAATCAGACCTTGTGTACAAGCATACGGTTGACCATTGGGCGCATCCGGTGGCATCCACAGCATGTCGATAGGAGATTCAGGTGTTGTGGTATCCATATCACTGTTGTCTTGCGCATTGAATGTCACCGGCTCTCCAACCTTTACGGAGGTTTCACTGACGGCCAAATTGACCACAGCGGGGCGGTTGTTGATTACGACCAAGACCGAACTCCGGTCCACATCATCCTCATCGTCAACCACACTCAGGTTGACCAGATATTCACCATCATTTTCCCAGTGATTCTCGAGTATACAATTGGTTGATACGATGGATTCAACCGTTCCGTTTTCCAACTCATAATCAAACAAACAGATGACTGTGCCGCCATCAGGGTCGGTAGACATCGACGCATCAACAACCACATTATCGAAAGTCAACTTGGGAATCACAGGATCAATACTCGCGGTTGGCAATCTCCCAACAAACATTGAGAATGTACCTTGATTGTTGGAGCGGTCTGCATCTGCGGTGACGCTCTGTGCGGGGTCCACAACGAATTGAATGAGTACGTCTCCAATATTTTGGTTGGCAGGAACTGTCCAAGAGACATCTGCGGTAAACACTCCAAGCGCGCCTAGTGAAGGTACACTGACTTGACTGGTTGAGCCATCAGGAGCTTGAATTTCCAGCGTTGTGGCTGGCGAGGAAAGAATGCCCTGATTCTGTACAGGGACGCTGAACGTCAATTGGTCACCGGGTATGGAGTTGAATCCAGTAATGGCGTTCAGTTGTTGGGAGACTCCATCACGCATTCGAGTGACAGATACGCCACTGCTGACTGCAGCCAAATCGATCTCAACCAGATTTTCATCCAATGTGATCGTAGTGACACCGATTTCTTCGGTTGAAGGAATCCAAGCTATGACGCCATGACTGGCATAATCATCACTGGTCGGTGAGGCATCGAGACTATGGCCGGTATCGAATTCAACGTAAGCACTGCCATTGGCAGCTGTTGTCACGGTACGAATGTCTTCATCCACTTCATATCTGAACTCGACATCTTGGTTGGCTACGGGTTGACCATTGCTATTTGTGACATTGATCCAGACACCTAAATCTACATCCAATGGCCAAGCGGGGAAAGCCAGATCAACATCAATTTCATGAACTCGCGCTACTGGATTGTATTGATTGAGTCTGAAGTCGATGGTTGCACCGACATCGATGGTCTGATGCCACCAGGCGTCATTTCGTGCATTGTCACACCACCAACGGTACCCATTGATGGCGCCAGAAGTTGCGTTGTAGGCGGTAACGTTGTAGGAATTCGAACAACCAGAGTATGAGACACCTGGGTTACCTGAACCCACGATTCCAAAGCTCTCAATTGATGATTCTGAGGTATCCTCGGGCAAGTCAAAGAGATTGTCATAAACCTCTCCAGACCAAGACACCGAAGTTGTGGTTTCAGCATCCCAGGTTTCACCGACATTCATCGGGAAGTCGTAAATCTCCTTTGGGGGGGCATAATCTGTATCGATACTCAAAGTTGCCAAGTCCAAACTGCTCCCGACGACGAGACTGGCCGGGAATCCAATGTTATCGAAATCAACATCCAAATTCATGTTGTAAGTAATTTGGCTGAGATCTGAAGCGCGGATTACTTCTTCCATCTCTAGGTCGACCTCAAGATCACCACCGACATTGAATCCTGAGGCAACAATGGTGGCACCGTTGTAATTGAATGTGCCAGATGAATCAAGATCGTAGACGATGGTCGAGACATTGTCGATGGTATCGATTCGAATGTCAACAACCTCACGGGTCAATTGTCCAGTCAATACACCGACTTGTGAACCCGGAGCCCCACCTGCAATTAGATCCTCGACATCAAATTCGGCATCGTAAATCCATTCATCGCCAATACGCCAATCGGCGACGTCAATCAGCGTACTGCTCCTCGATGAGACGTGCTGTAATGACGACTTTTCATCCAATTCAGTCGAGTGATTTGGCAGCGTGAACGGTACCAAAATTGACATCAACATTAGCAAAACGAGGCTGTACGACAGTCGGTGTGAATGGTCACCCATAGGGTGACCAGAGGGCAGACCCCTATTCAATTGAGCGCAATACGGAGTATCGAGATTCCCGCGGTTGTCCAACTCCAGTACATCATCAAAGAGCGAGTGAATTTAGTCGAAGGACGCCGGCCAGTGAGGGCTTCTGAAATTTCCTTGATGAACCAACCTTCCTCGTGCTCTTCGGTTTGTTTGTTCCGCAACAATCGTTGCTCCCAAGTGGTCAGGATACAGGTGCGATTATTGAAGCGCCAATGTACACGAGTGATGATGGTGAGAACGACATGCAACCACCATGCTTCAGGAAAAGGCAAAGCCCAACCAAAGGCAAGGAAAATCACGATGAAGAGATGAAACAGACGCACGCATTTTGCAGCGAACCATCTCCACATGGGCTCACCATGGGAAGTGGTTTCCAAGTTGCAATCTCAATGCACACAATGCGAGACCCATGTATGACAACCCCCAACCCAATCGAGCAGCGGTATCATCCGTCATGTACCAACCGACCAGTGCGCCCATCCTTTGGATAAATCCACCTTGTTCACGGGTCCCAGCTTTTGGATGCCCACGCAACTTCATCTCAATGGTTGTGAGAATACATACGTCTGCAGTTTTCCAATGAATCAACATCGTAGGAATGAAAAAAAGACCAAACCACCATGCTTCAGGAAAAGGCAAAATCCAGCCCCAAGGGACGAAAAATGTCACACCCACATGAACGATGTACACGAATTTGGCTAGAGCCAACCGAACGAGACCGACGTCGTCGGTCATTCGAAGACCTCAGAGAAGGTCAGCAAGTTCGTCTTGTATGATCTCAACTGCTTCAAGAATCTCATCCTTGTGGCGGGCACCGGTAATCACCATCTTACCACTACCGAAAATCAGACAAACAACCTTGGGGTAATCCAATCGGTAAATCAGACCGGGGAACTGCTCGGGCTCGTACTCAACCTTATCGAAAGGCAAGTGGAACGTCAGGTGGTTCAGGTTCAACTTTCGTGGCTCACCAGCCAAAGGTTCGTCGGTCCACTTGTCACGACCATCGTAATCTTCTGGATAATGTAGAGCATAGGTTGCAACCATGTTTTGAACTTCAATTTGAACATCGTCAAGCTCCCAGGTTTCGATTCCTGCATTTCGAAGATCGCCTATCATGCGCTCAATACCGGTGTGGATGTTGTCCTCATTCTTTCCACCAGTGCACACAGCGCGACCAGATCGGAACATGAGGATGGCCAACTTTGGGTCTACCACACGATAAACCACACCCGGGAACTGCTCAGGTTCGTATTCACAGTTCAACTGGATTGCGATATCGGGTAGGTTCAATTCCTCTGCCACTCGAGTCGATGCTACGACATTTACTACGGTTAGACGGTCTTCATCACTTGTTGCCATGACTGTCCGTGAGCCAACCCATATATAAATGAACAGTTTTGACCATTTATAACAAGAAGGCTCTTGATAGGCGCTCAGTCATCCGTTTCTATGCGAACTCCAGGAGCACCCAGTTGAGAGACCATCGTTCGACCTCCTGCCAACTCAATGGCCTCGGCGGTTCGCCTGGGTTCCATCGTGAGTGCAATCATGCAACCCCCCCCACCCGCACCGGTCAATTTTGCACCGAGACTTGTTGGGAGAGCGGCTTCGACCATCCGATCGAGATCATTGTCAGAGACGCCGATACTCTGCAAAAGGCGATGACATTCATTCATCGCAATACCGACGGCTTGGAGATTGCCGAGAGACAAGGCGGTGACCCCAGCACGGGTGACGTTGCCAATTCGCTCTATGTCTTCCATCCGCTCGGGCTCTGCTGCGAGAAGATTCGCCACCTTGGCAACCATCTGTGCAGTCGGCCCTGGGCGACCCGAGAAACCGATGACAAGACTGGCTTCTGAAAGCGACTCGGGTAGTGTGATTCGGTGAACTTCCCAAGTACGACGAACGCCATCAATCCGGAGATCACGAGTATACATCCAATCTGCAGAAGATTCTTTTCTGTCGGAAACCAAAATGGCGCCTCCAAGTGTAGCTGTGCTGGTATCTATTGGGCTGGCACGCCCACCTTGGGCTTCTGCTTCGGCTAGATGAGCCGTCGTCGCGATGCCCGAGAGAGGCAATTCATCTGCTGGCGTCCCTCGGATATTCAACAGACTCGCGGCAACCGCCGAACAAATCGCGGCACTGGAACCCAGCCCTGCGGCACCGAATAGTTCACTCTCCACACCAATGGATAGAGGTTGACCTCCGCTGTTGGTCCACATTTTCTTGAGCATGGCATCCATGTGAGGGTGTTTTCCCTTGTCAAATTTCATCCCATCGATCAACCAACCACTATCTGATTTTTCGATTGAAACACGGACCCTACCATCGATTGCAACCGCAACTGCCGGTTGTCCGTATACCACCGCATGCTCTCCGAAGAGGATGCACTTCCCGGGGGCGCTTGCAAGCACCATGTCGTTGCGTAGAGGTGGCACCTCATATCGCTATCTCTCGCGGGCGCGCGAGAACAAGTCTCAAGGGGAAGCGGATGTTGGCACTGGTACCGGAGGCTGAAACTTGGACGAGGAGACCGACTTTGATGTCATTATCATTGGTGCCGGTTTTGCAGGTGCTTCTACCGCATTTCAGTTGCTGAAAGAAGGGATTGAGGGCGATAGGATTCTCGTTGTCGACCGTGGTGAACCCATCGGTAGTAAGAACCTCACAGGCGGTATTTTGTGGGGCCGTGAACTCGATGATTTCGAAGAATTTTTGGGCAACTGGGAGATGGATTGCCCTGGAATTGAGAGGGCAATTAATCACAAGAAAGTCGGATTTCTGAGTAGTGAGGATGCACTTTTCGTCGAAGGTAGATTTGCTTCATGGGATGGAACGGGAGACACAGACGAACCGAGCCAACGGTCTTCATGGTCCGTTCTTCGAGCCAAAGCGGATGCTTGGATGGCTGAGAAAATGGAAGAAGCGGGCATCTTTGTTATGCCCGGAATGAAAATCGATCAATTGCACATCGAAGGTTTAGACCATGAATCGTACACTGCTAGAGATTTAACTGATCCAGCAGAAGATAGTGGGGAAGGTGCTGCTCAAAAATGGAAGATTGATAATTTCCCCAAAGAACTGGTTGATAAAATCCGAAATGGTGTGATTCGAGGAATCGTTCAAGATGGAGAAGTCATGACCAGTAAGGTTGTGGTTATCGCTGAAGGAAGCAACTCGATTCTAACCAGAACTTACCACTTCGATTCAATGCTGAATGCTCAATCTAAAGAAGATCTATTGCTCGGAGTGAAAGAAGTTATCCATTTGGGTAAAGAACGAATAGATGAGAGATTCAATTGCTTCCCAGGCGATGATGAAAGGCCTCCAAGTGGAATGGCCATGGAATTGGCACTCTCATTGTACCGAGACATGGCTCATAAAGCATGGAAAGAATATCCAGTCACCGATGGACTTTATCCACGATGTGGAGGATTCTTCTACACGAATCGCGAAACGGTATCCTGTGGAATCATTGTCCAATTGAGCTCATTACCGTCAGGAATACACACATATGATCTCTATCAAGCGTTCAAGGAACAGCCAGCAATTGCTGCCCTAATTGAGGGGGGGGAGGCGATTGAATATGGAGCACACCTTTGCCCAGAGTATGGCCTACACCGAATGCCTCACCGATTCACCCGCGATGGTGCGCTAGTGGTAGGTGATGCAGCAGGTCTGGTCTTCGCCAATGGTATGCAAATCCAGGGAATGAACAATGCCCTCCACTCTGGAAAGTTAGCAGGGAAAGCAATTGCAGCTTGTATTTCCAATGGTGATGTCAGTGCGAAAGCGCTGGATGACACCTATACAAAATCACTCAAAGCCAGTTACATCTATCGCGATTTGAAGCGATTTGAGCCCGCGACCAAGTTCCTCAACAACCCTGCAAACTTTACATGGGTCCCTGAACTGGTTGGTAAAACAGCGAACAGAGTCTTCCGTGAGATTGGAGAAGAAAAAGTTCCTGCAGAGAAGGTTTTGCGTCAAGTTCGTAAAGAAATGCGCGCAGAGAGCAAAGCAAACAAGAAGGGGATGGGGCTGTTCAGTATGCTGAAATTAGCATTGACTGGGAGAAAACTTTGAGGTGATTACATGACTGAAACAACGAAACTTGGACTGTTTACGTACGATGTAAAAAATGGACTTGGGTTGATTGGATACAATGTAGATGAACATGAGCATGCCCACATTATCGTAGATACAAAAAAATGTGGTGATTGTGATTCGATGATGTGTGTTTGGGGTTGCCCCGCTCAATGCTACATGTTCCGAGATGTAGGGCTTGAAGAAATGAAATTTCAGTACGAAGACTGCGTTGAATGTGGAACTTGCTTCTTGATGTGTACGGATGGTGCATTGAGTTGGAACCACCCCCGAGGTGGCTTCGGAATCACATACAGTCAAGGTTGAGGTCCAGCATGGCACTACATGTCTATGACACCCGAACGCGCGAGAAGCGTTTGTTCGAAACCGCACGAACCGGTGAGGTTGACATGTATGTTTGTGGCATCACACCGTATTCCCCTTCACATTTAGGACACGCCCGATGTTACATCGCCTTTGATCTCGTCCACCGTTGGTTGGAAGCGAGTGGATGGACGGTGAATTACGTTCAAAATTTCACCGACATTGATGACAAAATCATCAAGGTCGCTACAGAGGAAGGCATTGACTTTCTCGAAGTCGCAAATCGCAACATTGCAGACTACTACGAAGTCATGGATGAACTCAATGTGCTAAGAGCAGACCACTATCCACGCGTTACAGAAGTGATCCCTGAAATCATCGTTATGGTTCAGAAACTCATCGACAAAGAGCATGCATATGTGGCAGAGGATGGTGTGTGGTTTAGCATCGCATCAGCACCCGAAAAGTACGGCATGCTGACCGGACAATCGATTGATGCAGTGAAAGCCGGAGCCGGGGGGCGTGTCGAAGAATCTGGTAAGCGCGATCACAAAGATTTCGCACTTTGGAAAGTCGCCAAACCGGGCGAGCCATCATGGCCCTCACCTTGGGGAGATGGTCGACCTGGATGGCACATTGAATGCAGTGCGATGTCACTCAAGCACTTTGGTGAACAATTCGACATTCATGGTGGCGGACACGACCTACGCTTTCCCCATCATGAAGCAGAAATCTTCCAATCTGAGTGCTGTACAGGAAAGGAACCACTCGTACAATATTGGATGCACAACGGATTTGTTAACATTGATGGCGAAAAGATGAGCAAGTCATTGGGCAACTTCTGGACGATTCGTGAGGCTCTGGAAAATTATGACCCGTTGGTGCTTCGACATGCCTTACTCAACGCTCACTATCGTTCTCCCATCGATCTGACTGAACAGTTGTTGGAGGATGCCAAGGGACACCACGCCAAATTGGTCGAAGCCTATGGTCACGCACTGGTGATTACTGAGCAGGCAAAGAAAGCGGGAATGCAAGAAGCGCCACGTCTACCTCAGGCCGATGTCGCCTCACCAGATTTCTTGTCCAGTAAACTTGGACTGCTGGAGAAACTCCTCCAAGAAGCAGCGATTGCAATGGATGATGATTTCAACAGTCGCCAAGCATTGGCCAAAGTCAGTAATGGAGCCCGCTTGATTCCACAGATCCTGAACAATGAAGAAATTGACGAAAGGGATACAGCGGCATTTGCCATGTACGCGATTGATTGGTTGGAAGAATTTGCAGGCCGTGTACTGGGCTTACTACCGCCTGAAGAGGCCGCGATGGCCGTTCACGATCCAAGCCTAGACCCTGCACGTCAAGCAATCAAGGATCAAGTCGAGCAATTGTTGGCTCGACGTGCAATCGCGCGCTCTGCCAAGGATTGGGATAGTGCCGACGAGATTCGTGACGCTCTGGCTGAGATGGGTGTCTCGGTCAAAGACACACCCGATGGTGTGGTTTGGACGCTGGATTAATCATCAATTTCGTCTTCTTCAGTGGCTTCTTCAAACAGCGGTTCAGGTTCATCGTTGATTGCAGGGGAGCCGAGTGGATTCGCACCCTTGGGGTTTCGTAGCATTGAGACGATGGCCATCCCGCTGAGGATGATGACCATGATCGCTGCGATAATCCCCAAATTGATCAGAAGGTTCGAATTGGATGAATCAGATTCCAAATCCGTATTGCCTTCAGACAATCCATCTTGCAGAACCGTGAGTGTGAATGCGTCACCATTCCAATCCACACCGGTGTAAGTGAAGGAAGATTGGTTGTAGGTTTGGAGACTGATTGAGGTCCCATCGGTTGTCATGTATCGATTGTCTGCATACATGTGAGTATAACGTGTGGATTCAACACGATTCTCGTAAATGATGAGCTGATTGGCAGTGGCTTTGGCCGTTAGATTCTGCTTTCCATCAAAGCCCCCAGCAATTTCGTAATCGCCTATGTTGACCTTGATGTTGTCTGGCTCAGGCTCGGGCTCGGTGACCTCAGGTGGACAGGAACAATCAGTTGGGTCTCGAGTTGAACCGTCCCAACAGAGGTCGGTCGGGCATGCGACTCCACCGTCACCGGGGTTGAAATCATCGTCTTCGATGAACGGTCGATCTGAATTCTCATCATAGGCCACATCATAGTAGTCATACAACTTTGACATGTCAATGTGGAAATTCGCATGAGCCGAACGGTTGATGACGTCGAAATAGCGATCGTCATCCATGGTGAAAATTGGGTCTAAGGTTAGATTCTTCAGATGAGAGACACCATCATTGTAGTCGCCATCAAACTTTGAGTCAAGGTATTCTTGCACTTCTTGATCCGTCGTCAAATCTGAGACTTCACCCCAATGCTCACGAATGTCCGAGACTTCATTGCGCATGGCCATGGCCAACCCCGATTCAATACTCTCCCATGATTGCGTACCATCCTCGACAGACATCGAGGTGACATCGACGGCCTTCGAGAATCCTGTCCCATTGACATATTCCCAATCGTCGCCTTGGAGTGTACTCATCAAATCTACATCGCCGAACACGGCTTTGCCTTCGACAATGGTGAGGCGAACGTCACGGTCGATGGCTTCGATGAGGTTGCGATAGGGGTTTTCATGGAAGGTATCGAGGACAACCAAATCCGCATACATCCCGGATTGGATTTGGCCAACAAAGGCCTCCCAATTGCTCACCTCAGCGGCATTGCTCGTCACCATTTGAGCCAACTCAAAGTCACTGAAATGGCCACCGAGGATCTCTCGATTCCACAAGTCAGCCGTCTTCAATTCGTGCAGATTCGATTTCGATCCACTGGGCCCCCAATCCGGTGACAAGGAAATGGTCACACCCGCGTTATCGGCTGCGACCACATCCGTGGTATCTCCATACAGCAATAGATTGGAAATGGGGGACCAAACCAATCCAGCACCCTTTTGTGCCATCTTTTCGAATTGACTGGAGTCAAGTGCGGTCCCATGGATGACAACCGTTTCATCCATGATGAGGCCCTTTTCGTACAGTGCGTCAAACTCTGCCTTGCTAGATGCATCGACACCTTCGGACAGGTGAACGAACCAGGCGTTGAGGGAACCGGATTCATTTTGCGAAATCAAGTGACTGCCGGT
>DAHO01000005.1 GCA_002498455.1 Euryarchaeota archaeon UBA602 | reverse complement strand
TGGTGGTGAAGTCACCAAAGTCTCTGTTGAAACTGCGGGTAACGTGCTTGGAACAGTTGGATCTGGAATCGCTAAAGCCGTAAAACTGAACTCTGACGACCCGGAAGAAAAGGAAAGTGAAAAGAAATGATTGGTAGAATGTTAATGATGACTGTAACTGTTGCTGCAACATCCTTTGCAGCCGGTGCTTGGGTCAGTGGATTCAAACACTATTACAAGCGATTTGCAGATGTTGAAGATCTCAATGATGGAAGAATAACCCAAGTAGCCATTATCGCAGACGAAACAAAGAAAACGAGGGGGCGAAAATCATGATTCCTCTACTTGGAGGCGCTCTAGGATTGATTGCTACTACAGTGAATGCTGTTGGACTCGGCGCGACTGCCGGAGCAGGTTACGGTTTGGGCCGAAAGTGGGGTAGACAAATTTGTGAGTGGTCAGACACACTCGAAGTTAGATTCACATCCTCATTCGTTGAGAAGAAGGAGTAATGATGGATTTTTGGTACATTCTCTTGGGGATACTACTAGCACACTCCATCCCATGGACGATTCTACAATTTTCTGATGGCATTTTCGTTTTGAATCAAATCTTCAGAGTTGTATATTGGGGTAGTTTTGCCATCACTTACGAGTTGACAACCCTTCATTGGGGACTTTGTCTACTATTGGCACATATTCCTGGGTCGTTAATTTGGGCATGCTATGATAGCTATTTTGACGATAAATCCGATCGCCCACACATCTTCGGTGACAGTTTTGAAATCGGTATTTCAGTTGAAAAATTTAGAAAACCAGACTCCCCATTCGTTTTGAGTACTAGTTCAGCGAAGTAAGAATAGGGTGAGAGTGTTTTTGACTTCTATCACACAGGCAAAAATAGAGGCGACGAAATGTTAGACCCCAGCGTTTTCCTAGAGCTGGAAACATATGATCCTCGAAACCCCTTGGTAGCATATGTGTATATGGTCATCATCGCGATGTTCATTCGATTAAATTTGATTATCATTCCCTTGTACAAAATCTATCGAAGATACACGAAACAGGGGTTAATTAAACTAATTTTTACTATCAAAAAAGAAGCTAGAATTTCAGGTATTGAAGGATTTATTTTGCGGGAGTTGTTCTTATTCGGTCTTCCAATTTCAGTAGTCATTGTTTTCCGCTACCTAATCCTTGGAGAACCCGATCCATCATGGAACATTCAGCAAATAATTGGTAGTGTCATCGTCGGTTCAATGTGGATGACAATTGAAATTAGGGGTTCACTACGCACCAGACGCGCTTTGGAACCTTTTGGTGCTTCTAAATTCCAGTGGACTTGGAATCCAAAGGATTGGCTTGGTAATAATGAGCTCGAACAAGCATCCACTCTAGCCAACCCTCAACTCCTCAAGGGCGCATGGATGACGCGGCAAAAATTAGTTAACTTCTCAAAATGGCATATTGATTATATCGATTCTGAATCACTCATAGATGAATCCGTTTCAGATGAAAGTGTGTTCTACAAGACAGATGAAGGAAAACTGTTGATCGACGGAGATATTCTGAGGAGTAAGGTTGGGAATTTGGCAATTAAATCCGCCAGTGCCGCAAAGAATATTCAAACAAAAATCAAAGAGGGAATTAAGAATGTGTCTGAATATGCGGTTATGCAAATTGATTCTGGGATTCAAGAGGCTGTGGACAATGTCACTCAAAGGACAAAAATGTCGATTGTGAAATCCTACCTATACAATTTCGCTCTCCTTTTTGGACCCATATTTTGGATTTATCAAGCTCTTCCAGCATTGAGTTGATTGAATGAATTCAATCACATTATCAGATTTGGGATTATCGATATTATTGCTTTCCGTAAGTATCAGAGCGATATTTATCGGAATCCCTGTATACAAATTTTCTAGGCTATTTTCAGGACATTTACGTGAAGGGACATCCTTATTTCGCCGCCTTGAAATTGAAGGACTTGAGAAATTTGTGAAGCAAGAATTATTCTTAGGAATATCTCCTTACTTCGCTTTATGTATCGCTATTTGGTTGACCCAAATGTCAGAGGTTATTGTGGTCGATTTGTCGAATATTTTTCTCATCATCACAATTTCTCTACTAATCGTATGGCAATTTATTGATTTTTACAGATCATATATCGTCTACTTGGAACTACAGGAATTGAATAATCAAACTAAGCAGCTAAAGCAGATATCCGGGAATTTGCTGAATGCACTTCAATACGCTGTACATCTTCGTGGTTCCGTGACAAAAACAGCGATACATCTAGGTAAACGTACGGCAATTAAAATCTCAAAAAAGAAAGCGCAAGCGTACGATGAAACAGCCGGAAACCGCTCTATTACCAGCCGCGCTCTATCTGCAATTGATCGTTTTTTTTCTTTTCCTGAAAGGGCTGCAAAATATGTCGCTGATTGGTTGCAAGACAGTATTGATGAAAAACTTAGCAAAAACTTTCAGAAATACGCCTCTAGAACCAACTTGATGTTCTTTGCAATATTTTGTTGGACACTGATCCCAGCAATTTACCTTGCATCCATCGCTCATGTATTTGCATGATTCCTATTTTTGGAATCATTCAATTCCTGAACGAGTGCAGTCGTTAGGTCGATACCGTATATAATATCGGCAACTTCGTCATCAACACCTAGTGCTGCAATTGCAATAATGGATCCCGTATCGTAAGAGACTCGAAGTCCCTTTTTTGCCATTCGAATACGATACTGGGTCAGTGATTCATTTTCTAGACGAGGGTATCTCTGGTTGACCATTTGGATGACCTTTTTTCCGGTTCCTTTTGCGACAATCCAGGACCCCTTTCCAGCCCCCTTGAAGCTGGCCTTTGCAACTTTACCGGTCCCCTTGGCAGTGACCCTAACGGTTGTCCCAATTGCCTTGGCACTACCCCTGCCAAGCGCACCCGCGGTTCGTCGTAGCAAGCCACGCTTCTTCACCATCTCATCGGTCACAATGTACAGTAATAATCCCCGATATTAATTCATTCATGGGATACCCCATCTGGCATATCAGTTACCCATGCAAAGGTTAGATTTTGACTTGCAGATATTCACCCTCAATTCTTGTTTCATAGATTGGCAAATCCTTCTTCCTGGATAATTTACCCACCAATTTTCCATACGGAGGAAACAACGGGAAAGGCGCCCAATCCACCAACTCTCCATCCTCAAGTCGATGTTGGGTCTGATGCAATGGACATGTGATGCAATCATCGACGATCTTTCCTCCCAGTCCCAACGGCCATCGCATGTGTCGGCAGAGGCCTTCAGTCGCATGGAATTGATCTTCCTTTTTGACCACCATCAGGGTCTTCAAACCCATCGTAACCATCTTCGGTTTTCCAGGTTTGAGTTTGGAAATGCGAATGGCATTCTTCCATTGCATTGTCATTGCGTAAGGTCCCCCACATAATTGGTCAATGAAAAATCACATCTTGTATTTCTCGTGGATTTCCATGTCCCCTAGAATCGAAGTGAACTGTGGCGGTTTGGATTCAGTGGAGGCAGTCTCAGACATCTGGTAGACTGCGGGCCCGGGCCACCCCTCACTCACGTCGTTCCACGTTCCGGGGGCCTGCAAGCCGAGATGTACTCTATTTTCGAAACCCCCCATGTTGTTCGGCTCACCCGGATACCAGTTGGTGTAACTCCAAGGCCGACCGTCAGACCAGTACCAGTGGTCCGCGCCAGGACCGTTGCCACCACCTTTCCTGATTCCACCAATCCATACAGTTTTCCCGCCTGAAATTTTGGTAACCTGTTCGTTTTCCTCAGCACTCGTGATGCAAGCAAGGTGTCCTCCCATTGCAATGGCACGTTCATTGTGCTCGGCCCATGTCATTTCTTCCGGCGCGAATACATACCTCGCTTGTGGAGCGACTTGTTCGGATTTAGGAACACTTGAGTCTACAGTGATCATTCGGCTAAACGATGATTTTTCGAATGAAGTTTCAGGGGATGACAACCTCAGTTTTTCTGCAAAATTTGTTTCAAAATTTTCCGCCTGTTTTTCGGTTTCAGCATAAGATTTAGACCCCGAAGAGATGAGAACAAACGAAGTGCTCACTACCACGAATACGCCAATGCTAAACATTGCCGCACCCGGAATTAACATTGCGAGTCTGTCCTCGTCCGTGGATATGGATCCTATGATGAGAAGCGGTAAACCCATATTGAACAAGATTATGCCAACGACCAAGGCAATCCGTGCATTCTTCCTGTTTGATTGTACGTCGGCTGGGTCAAGCGGTTCAGCCAAATCAACCTCGGGCTCTTCATCCTCCATGCACTGCCCAGTTGGATGAATTAGAAGGCCCTTCCGCATTTTATCCTTCGATTATGCATGGGATTCTTGCATGTATCTTCGTTCACTCGGCATCATCAGCATCACCCAGATAATTCCAGAGAGTACTTGCAGAATGGCAAACAATTGGATGCCTTCACGCAGGGTGATGTCGGTGTATTCCAACATCAAGCTGGCCACCAACGTGGAACAACCGTTGACCGTGGTCATCAGCAGGAAGTCAGTACTGAACAGTCGGCCCCGCCACTCATCATCGCTTCGCTCCTGTAGCAACACGGTGGACAGCACCCAGTTGATGGCACTGGCCGCATGACCAAAGACCACGATGGCTGCAATCCATGGCGCCCATTCCAGCCATCCAATCGCCACATAGGCCAATCCACAAACGCTCACCAGGGAACCGAGTAGGAACGGCCAAATTTTTCGATCCTTGAACACATATCTGGCAAAGATGGGCCCCAGTCCAGTCCCCAGTCCTCTCGCAGCAAATAGGATGCCAATGCCTGCGGCCAAATCCCCCAGAGCGATTTCATCGCCGATTAGAATCAACATGTAAACCAGGCCACCACCAAAGATGGCCCAGAGAGCCTTTGCGGTAATGATTCGGCTCACATGAGGTTTAGAGAAAATTATCCTGAATCCTTCAACAATATTTCCACCAGTGTTCGCCCAAATCCCTCCTTCTTTGGGTACAAATGGTTCCTGGGGAATCGTGATTGTGGTATACATCAATGCACCGACTGCAAAGCAAATCGAGTTGATGATGAATGCCGCATCTACGCCATATGCGGAGACAACAAACCCACCAATACTGGCTCCCAAACAGAGGGCTGCACTCCAAGTTGCACTGCTCAATGCATTGGCAGTAAGCAACTCATTTTCTTCGGTAATGTTCGGAATTGAGGCCCGTTCTGCCGGAATGAATACCGCGTGGAACACCATCAGCAAAGAGGCAATGGCGTAAATCAACCAGACTTCATCTTCCTGATCTACGGTCAGAAGTAACAAGACAGCCATTGCCGAGAGAACATTGGCCCAAATCATCAGCCATTTCCGACTGAACCGGTCGGCAAGCATCCCCGTGAAAACCTGTGGGAATGCAAGGGAGAACATCCGGATGACGAAGAGCAATCCAATCCCCAATTCTGATCCTGTCAGTTCGTAAATCAGAACGAATAACGCGACGGTGCTGAACCATTCTCCAAGCATTGAGATGGCCAATCCGAACCAGAGTCTACGAAACGTCTTGTTTCGTACAAGAAGTTCGAGGAACCCGACTTCTCTCTGCGTCTCCATGGCCCTGCGCGCCCCGTCCCCATCTATCACTCCTCCCAAGGTCCAAGGGCGAATGGCTATGGTTGTCATTGGTCACCCACCGCTCATGAAGAGTGACCGATTGATTTGGATTGACCTAGAAATGACGGGATTGGACCCGGAAGAGAATGTGATTATTGAAATCGCAACGATTGTCACGGATGGAGATTTGAACGTCATCGCGGAAGGCCCCAATCTAGCGATTTTCCAGCCCCAAGAAGAATTAGACAAAATGGATGAGTGGAACATTACACATCATACAGCCAACGGTTTGATTGAAGCGGTCAAGGCAAGTGAAATCACCAATGCAACCGCCGAAATTCGGACCTTGGAATTCCTACGAGAACACTGTGAGGCAGGCCAATCTCCATTGTGTGGAAACACCATCGGTCAAGATCGTCGATTCTTACGCGCTCATATGCCGGATTTGCAGGAATTTTGTCATTACAGAAGCGTAGATGTCACCAGCATCAAGGAGCTGTCGAAGCGATGGTACCCCGAAGCACCTCAGTTCCACAAGCCGACAGGCCACCGCGCATTGGATGATATCAATGGCAGTATCCAAGAATTGTCGCATTATCGAAAAACGATTTTCAAATCGAATTAATCTTTATTCCAGTCCAAAAGGTTGCCCGTCGTCGTCGACCAACCACACGTTGACACCGACTCCAGTTCGATGAAATGCAATCAATTCCAATCCGTGAATGTTGTGTCCGGTTGAGGCGCGCCCTAGTGTCGGACGACGTCGCTGTCTACGCCACGATCCCCAACCTTTCTTCTCGATACGTTGCTCAGGATTGAGTGGCCGGCGTACCCCTTCCGCATCCTCAAACCAAGGTAGTGGTCCCTCGGGGCTAAATTCAATTCCAAGAATCATGTCAACCCCTGCAGTATGCTGGGCTGCATCTGCATCAGCAGCAGAGGGGATGGCTACACAGTTTGGATGGGTATGCATCCAATGCGTAAATCGGGCACCACGCGAACCTCGATCTGCAGCGAAGAGTTCGTCCACCCATTCCTCGGGAACATGATGGACAGAAAACGAATCTCCACGATTGACCAAGTGAGGCTCACCGATGACAAATGCTTGACCCGCAAACAGATCATCGCGATAGTCTACCCCACCACATAGATCGAAGATTTTGTTGTCAATTGGCATGCTTTGAAGCGGGTCAAACCCAATTAGAATTTCATCTGGAAGCGATTCAAAAGCCCAGGATAGAATGGTCTCCAAATGGCGTACAGGCAACAAGACAAATGCTGGGTAGCCATCCCGTTTTTCCATTGAAGTTTGGTTGTAGGCCATCGCCGCCTCAACCAGCCAAGATGCGACCATCACACGGAGGCTCCGCGGCAAGTGTGAATAAGGGTTGCACTCATGGGTTACTTCATGGCGAAGCGAGGTGGCTTTGGTCGTTTTTTGGGAGGCATCGCAGGCAGGCCCTATGACCGCCTCATGAATCGTCTCGAAAAAATCGCAGATGAATACACGGGAAGCGCACTTGCTGCTGAGTGTGATAAGTTCGTCAAAGTCGTCCGCCGAACTCTTGATGAAGAGCAAATCGATGAAGAAGAACACGATTTGATCATGGAAGAAGTTGAAGAAATTCATCCCGAGGGTAAATCCTACCCACGCTTGGGTGATGACACTGAAGAATTCTATGATGATGATTTACCGGACGCTCCTGAGCTGGATCTCGGCCGCCGTGTTGATTTGGATCAACTCATGCGCTCAAGAGATGGTGCATTTACCGGCTCCTTTGGTCGAGATGAATACGAAGAATACCGCCAAAAGATGGCTGAAGATTTCTTCAAAGAATCCGATGAAGCCATCGCTTCTGGAGATCATGAGCACATGGAGTCACAAGACCCGGGACACCGCGTCTTCCACGATGTCGAAGACGAAGCTCGAGATTTGAAACGTCAAATCGCTCAAGAGATGGGCGTTGAAGTCGAAGACGAAGGCGGCGATGATGATTCATATCGCGTCGATGAGGATGGAACGGAATGGTGGCAGGATGATGACGGGGCCTGGTGGTATCGGCCACAGGGTGAAGAAGACTGGTACCCCTACGAAGATTGAATCACAGACCAACTGCATTGTTGGGGTCATCCCACCATGGTGGAGCAAGGAACCAACGTTCATCATCCATCGGTCGCTCAATCAAAGGCAAACCAAAAGTCCCACCCTGAATTGAAAGTCCGACTGCAGCACAGGTGCTCGGCAGGTAATCCTCGCCAGTCTCAGTCAACTCAATGGATAGGCTGTGTCCTGCTGGAAGAACCACATCCAATGGGTTGAATTCCATCAGCATAGTGTAGGGGTGTGGAATCGCAAATAATACCGGCTCTGCATCGTATCCACCATTTCGATATCGCAAATCCATCACTGCGTGCCCTAGCCGCATTCCAGTGGTTCCATCATTAAGAGTCGCGAAAATCTGTCCACCATTGCAACCTCTTGTGGTCACATCCAGATGCAAGGTAGGTAACCCGGACAAATGCACCTCTTCTTCAAAAGTCGGGCTGACAATTGTGATGCCTCCATTTGAATTGACGACTCCGGTCGAACCCTCCCATTCAGTGAGATCATGTAGTTCCCAAGTCATGTCTTCAGGTGGCCAAGTTTCTTCGACATGCCACTTTCCATCATTGGTTTGAATCTGAACATGTGCTTCCGGTTCTTCACCGATTCCCTTCAGGTAATACTCGAACCAATTCCACAATTCAATGGCCCAATCCATTCGGGTCATGTTTGGATATGCCTCGCCTCCGTAACCGGTTCCCAATTCGCCATGGCGATCGGGTTGGTCGACGTAGTTGTGAGCCCATTGGCCGGCGATAGCACGGGCATGAATCCCTGCATCTCGCATCAGTTGGTAAGTTGGGAAAGCGTGGTAGGGGTCTACGTTCCAGTCTTGCAATCCCCATACCAAGTATACACTGCCGTTGTAATTGGCGAGAACATCTCCCAGATGATATCGCTCTTCCCAATAATCTGACCAATCTGCCCCGCCGAATTCTGCAGCCAGAGAAGTTGTGACCGGCATCGCGGGCCCGACAGCATCGTCACTGCAAACTCGCAAATCATCGGTTGTCATGTCAGTTGTCGCTCCTTCATAGGCCAAGTCATAACCGACCGCTCTGAATTCACTGCTTCCGTTTCGATAGAACATCTGCTGAACACCGATACTTCCTGAAATGGGGACGATGGTTTTCAGATGCTCAGAGGGATTCTGTGCGGCTTCCCAATTGGTGGTCCCCGCATACGATTTGCCCATGAGTCCGACATTGCCGTTGGACCATTCCTGCTGACCCAACCACTCAACTGCCGCTTGGATTCCAACTTGTTCTCCAAGTCCCTTCACATCTTGACAATGGGTGGATTGACCACTGCCGAAGGTTGAGACCTGAGCAAGAGCGTAACCATGAGGGACGAATTGATCCAAGACCCATGCACCTACACCTCCATCGGGAATGGTATTCGGGTTCGAATCTCCATCTGCAACTTCGGTTCCAAAATCATAGTAGGGATGGATGGTTGCAATGACCGGTACCTTGGTTCCGGGTTCGACCTCAGGAAGCCACAACGCCACGTGCATCAGAGCCGGCCCAGGGTAGCCGACGTCTTGTTCACTTGGGGGCAAATCGACTTCGATGAAAAACTCGGATGGGCCCGTCCAATTGTATGTGCCATTGACGGGCAATTGGCTTCGCAGTCCTGTGAAATCAAGCTCCATTTTGTGACGATCGTGCAGAGGCACTTCCCACCAACTGTACTCCTTTTCACTTGATTTTTGTACCGCACCTGAACCCCAAACCGAAGCGAGGATGAAGAATAAAATGACGATACCGATGGTTGCGCCCATGACGAGATTGAATCTCATCAGTTCACGTCGCCCTTCTGCATCCGCCATGCACCGCCCCATAGGGCGGTGTGTCAAGAGGGTGACGATTGGCCGGTGGCCTCATGTGGGACCGTTCACACCGCGATTTGATGGCGCGACCTGTGGCTGCAGTGATTTTCACTCTGCTCCTAATGCTTTCATCAAGTGG
>DAHO01000070.1 GCA_002498455.1 Euryarchaeota archaeon UBA602 | reverse complement strand
CCCGAGCCCCCCCGGTCCACCTTCAGAGCCACCCGCGGCGGATTTACTCAGTGCAGATCTCTTGTCTCAACCTTCGCCCTCCGGCCCACCTGAACCCCCATCTCCTCCCGAAGAGCCCTCAATGGATGTCTTTGGTGAGGTCGCTCCTGCATTGCCTCCGGCTCCACTTGAAACACCACCCCCTTCGCCACCACCCGCTCCTCCAGAGCCGATATTCGAGGAACCCGTTTTCGATAAGGTCGATACCGAAGCGTGGGATTCCAATTGGGACGAAGGTTGGGGTGAAAGTGCTGCAGTGTATGCGACTTCTGATTCAACCCATGTTCCCGAAGCGGTTCAGGATGATGTTGAGTGGGGTGGCAATTCAGAAGATACCCCTCAACCAGTTGAGGATGCCAATGGTTTACCAACCGAGGCTGCAATGAAGCGAATGAAGAAGGCCGAACTGGTTGCTCTAGCCCAAGCACATGGTGTAGATCATTCTGGCACGAAAGCAGATATCATCAGCCGTCTGGTTGCCTGAGGCGTTTTCTTTCCATCGCTTTGATATGTTCGATTCGGCCCCATAGGGGCCGTAGGAGGTCCTTGCTGATGCTGAACATCGTTGTTGGTGAAGGGGAAACCCACCAATACGCACATGGAATCACTGCCGGTGAAGTGATTCGAAATGTGCATGGTCGAAAATCGGGTGCAGTGGCTGCACTTGTTGACGGCATCGAACGAGACATGAGTCATGAATTGGCTGATGGTCAAACCATTGAACCGATTCTTGGAGAATCCGAAGCTGGGCTGTACATTCTGCGTCATTCCTGCGCGCATCTATTGGCACAAGCGGTACTCGAATTCTACCCCAATGCCAAACCCACCATCGGTCCACCCATCGAGAACGGTTTCTACTACGACTTCCACATGGATCCAATTTCAGATGAGGATCTCAGAACGATTGAGAAGCGAATGAAAGAACTTGTCAAAGCAAATCTGGCAGTTGAGCGAGAAGAACATGACAATGCAACTCTGCGTAGTATGTTTGCAGACAACCCCTTCAAGATTGAAATCATGGATGACAAGATTGGCGAGGGCTCCGGATCATCAGTTTACAGACAGGGTGACTTTGTCGATTTGTGTCGCGGGCCCCACGTCCCAACCACTGCCATGTTGCGTTGGTTCAAACTGACCAGTACCAGTACCAGCTACTGGAAAGCAGACTCCTCTCGCGAATCATTGGTACGAATCTATGGTTGGTGCTTTGCCAACAAACAAGATTTGCAAAACCACGAGACCATGATGCGAGAGGCCGCCAAGCGAGATCATCGAAAGTTGGGCAAAGATTTGCAACTCTTCCACATTGATGAGATGGTAGGTCAGGGTCTCATCCTCTGGACACCTCGTGGCTCAATCGTTCGAAATGAGTTGCAAAATTTCATCTCCAGTCATTTGCGTAGGCAAGGCTACAATCAAGTCTACACACCACATATTGGCAAGCTCGATTTGTATCGGACTAGCGGTCATTATCCCTATTATCAAGAGAGTCAGTATCCGCCTTTGGTTGAACGTGACTTGATGACAAAACTCGCACATGAGGGTTGTTCCTGTGGCGAATTATCCAATATGATGGATGAAGGCGAAATCGAAGGTTACCTTCTGAAGCCGATGAACTGCCCTCATCACATTCGTATCTATGCCAGCCAACCTCGTTCCTATCGTGACCTCCCACTCCGATTGGCTGAGTTTGGAACCGTGTATCGCTGGGAACAATCCGGTGAAATTTCCGGGATGACTCGGGTCCGAGGGTTTACCCAGGATGATGCTCACTTGTTTGTGACCGAGGATCAAATTGCGGAGGAAGTCCTAGGTTGCATTGAGTTGGTTCAGGTAATTTTCGGTACTCTCGGGATGGAGGATTATCGAGTACGAGTTGGGCTTCGTGATCCGGATTCAAGCAAATATGTCGGAGAACCCGAGAAGTGGGACCGCGCCGAACAAGCCTGCCGAGATGCTGCTGCATCTCTTGGTGTACCCTTTACTGAAGAGGAAGGCGAAGCCGCCTTCTATGGGCCCAAGATTGACTTCGTGGTACGAGATGTTCTCGGTCGTGAATGGCAACTGGGAACTGTGCAGGTGGATTACAATCTGCCCGAAAGATTCGATCTCAACTATGTTGGTGCAGATGGCGAAAAGCATCGACCCGTGATGATTCACCGCGCGCCCTTTGGAAGCATGGAGCGATTCTGTGGTGTTCTCATCGAACATTTTGGCGGTATGTTCCCCACTTGGCTCTCTCCAACCCAAGCGCACATCCTAACAATTTCTGAGAAGCACATCGACTATGCCAATCAGGTCAGTACGGCGCTGAGAGAAGCCAATGTCCGTGTGGAAATGGATACCAGCGATGACACGATTGGCAAGAAGTTGCGAACCCATCGCGCCATGCGTCCGGCTTACCTCCTCATCCTCGGTGATGAGGAAGCAAACAGTGGGACTGTGTCTTACATGGGCCCGGATCGTGAGCAGGTCAACGGCGTAGCTCTCGCTGATTTCGTCGCAATGATTGAGGCTGAAATATCCAGTCGCTCAGC
>DAHO01000001.1 GCA_002498455.1 Euryarchaeota archaeon UBA602 | reverse complement strand
TGGGATATGAATATTCAAATTGACGAGGTGTGTTATTACTACTGTTACATCGACATTCATTCGATTCAGATTTTGGTTGATGGGGTAGTCGTGGTTGATCAAGATGGGGGGCCGGTACCGTTCATCAGCCTAAACTCAATGTCAGATGGGAGAGTCCAGGGTTGGCGTTATACCCTCGAGAGCAGTAATTTTAGCACGGTTGAATTGAAAATTGAATTGGGTTTCTATGGATACTATTATTCAACTACCAGTGACTTTTGGATTCTCAACATTGGATTGGAGAACGATGATCTCGGAATTTCAAGAGTTGTCGAAATGGATGTTCGTGGTCCTGTAACGTGGAATTTTAACAACCAGAACAATGAACATACAATATTGTGGTCTGGTGGTGCGCAAGAAATCGACTCTGATCAAGATGGATTTACTGACGCTGGAGCCACTTATTCGGGCACCTGCTCGGGTCTTTCTTCGTCTCCTTGTGATTTTAACCTGCTTGGTGATGATCAATTCCCTGACAACCCCACGCAACAAACCGACAGGGATGGAGATGGATATGGGGACAACCCCAACGGATCGATGGCTGATCAGTTTCCAGATAACTCTCAGCAATGGAATGATCTAGATGGAGATGGGGTTGGAGACAATTACATTGCAAGTAATTCGGGTGATTCGTGTCCAAATACCTGGGGGAATTCCACGCGAGACCGTCTCGGATGTTTGGACATCGATGGCGATGGGTGGTCTGATTTGAGGGATGATTGTCCAGATGTTTGGGGCAATTCTACCTTTGACCGGCGGGGGTGTCCTGACAGTGATGGTGATGATTATTCGGATGAGGTGGATGAGTTTCCCAATGACCCCACTGAAATCAGAGATCGAGATGGAGATGGTGTTGGTGATAATGCTGATTATTTCCCGAATAATCTGTTAGAGTGGATGGACTCAGATGGGGATGGACGCGGAGATAATTCTGACTGGGATATTTACGATCGTTATGAATGGGAGGATTCGGATGGAGATGGTGTTGGAAACAATGCCGACGTGTTTCCAGAGGATCCGAGAAGAAGCCAGGAAGGGGATATGTTGGAACCCGGTAAGCAATTCTTCTTGGTTGTCGTTGTATTGTTCTCAGCGATACTGATTCTTTATCCGAAGGAGATTGAAGAACACGATGATGCGGATTTGGATTGAGCAAATGCGGGAATCATTGATGTTCAATGATGACCTGAGGATATCATGCGTGGAACCGTTCTGGTGGTTTCAATCCTGGTTCTTGTACCTGTAACCGGGGCGTGGCAACTACCCGAACACCCACCGGTTGATTCGGAATGGATCGTCGCCGATGAAGATGGTTGGAGCCATGCAGAATGGGTACAACTTCGAAATGGTGGTTTGGAGCCATTGCGACAAATTTCGCAAACAGAGGTGCTTGTGTGGGGGGATCACGGTGACTACCAGATGGAGATTGAACCGGTGTTACGTGGACCGGTTGGAGATGCTTACCTGGTTGTCCTAGAGCCGCGGCTTCCTTCTTCCGCCCAACATGAAATTCTCTCCATGTTTGATTTCAAAAAATTGAATTTTGCGGGTGATGGTAGTACATTGCCAACTTCGTTTGAAGTGTCCGGAATCGAAGCAAGTGTGTTTGATTCCATACCGGGTATCTGGTGGGTTGAGCCTTTGCTGGAAACCAAAGCGAGAAATGCTGTATCATCCAGTATTATGGAACACAATTCCATGGAAGCTCACCCAATGTGGGACTTGGGTTTGAATGGTACTGGAGTAATTGTCGGTTTGGCCGATTCAGGGATTGAATTGGACCACGGTTGTTTCCGCCATAATGAAACCTCGATTGGTGAGATTGGAATGGGCCATCGAAAAGTGGTGTTGGTCAATACGACGATTGATGATGGGGATCATCCCGGGCATTCCGACTATCGACATGGGACCCATATTGCAGGTTCGGTGGGATGTGATTTGTGGCATGGGAATTTGACAATGGGGACCAGTCCGTCGCATGGGGCTCGTATTTTGTTCCAAGATATTGTCAATGAATCAGGGTGGTCCGAGCCGAGTGTGGATTGGTTGCTAGCAGAAGCGTTGGCAAATGGCGCCGTCATTCACTCTGACAGTTGGGGTGACGATACGGAAGCGTACACTTTGCGAAGCGCTGAATTTGACTTATGGCATCGGGAAGTTCCGTGGTCATTGGCATTCATCGCACCCGGCAACAACCCCTCTAAATTCTACGAACCTGCCAATGCGCGAAATGTCGTTTCTGTTGGTGGCTCTTGGACTGAAAACAACTCCAACCTCTACTCGGCTTCTTCCCATGGACCAACCGAAGAAGGGTTGCGAGGGAATTTCATTGTCGCCCCCGCCATGGGAATCTCATCGGCAGCAGCGGATGGAAATCTATCTTCATACAACGACGATATGCGGTCAAGTACGGGCACGAGCATGTCTACTCCTTTGGGGGCATCGATCACTGCAGTGATTCAACAAATGGTGCAAGATGGTTGGTTTACCGACGACGGTGGATTTGTGCCCTCGGGTGCGATGTTACGCGCGTTGCTCGCAATGTCGGCGGAGTCTATGGAAGGGGGTCAGCAGGGTTCTGAAACCGTGGGGCCCGCGCCTGATCCTTTGCAAGGATGGGGTCGGCCAAATCTGAGCAATTTATTGGGAGACAATCTGTGGGTTCACGATGCTTACAGAATGGAAGAAAGCAACCGCACGACATTGATTCAACAATGGTTGGATAGCAATGGCTCCCGCCCCCTCGAGCAGGTCATTGGGGCTGTTTGGGATGGTACGGGAGCTCAAGGGCCGTTTCTCAAGCAAGGTGATGTTGCAATCTGGAACCTAACATTGGAGGAGGGTTCAGATGTGGATGTCTTCCTTTCATTCAACCAACGTCCATTCGGTGCGGTTTCGGATGATTTGGATGTATTCGTTGTTCTCCCTGACGGAACGGAATTCGGGGCAAATGAGAGTTTGGAAGGAACTGAGAGAGTTTCGATTCCGGCTCAAAATTTGAGTGCCCATGAGTATGTGACGGTTGAAGTCCGGGCCACGACAGTTGGGATTGGTAACCTGACTGGAGTCCTTGGAAGTGATGGGGATCAGCTGGGCTTTGCTCTGACTGTGCGTGGTGTGGAAGGATTGGTTGTTGAGGCTGTGCCCGAGGTGGAGGTCGGTCCATCGCTTTCAGAGCTGTGCTTGGATAGTCACTCGGGTCTTGCAATGCACATCCACCCGGTTCTAGACATTGTGATTCGAGGTGAGCAGGTTTTGATTCCTGCAAACATGGGCATCGATACGTCGGCATGTCCTGGGAAGATGCACTTATTGCATACCCACGATGCTAGTGGAAGGCTCCACATTGAAACCTACGAACCCATGGTGGTCAATCTGACGCTATTTTTTGGTGTATGGAATATCTCTGAAGTGGGGGGCGAACAATTGTTGCCATTGTTCTTGGATCCAAACAATACTTCAGTTTCTGTGAATGGGGTGATGCAGAATGTTGCTTGGCAAGACATTGAGTTGAATGACCGCGACCAAATTCTAGTCCAGTTTGATGATTCGCAAACCAACGATGGAGGGGGTGAGGGAGAGACTACGACGCCTTGTGATGACATCGATGGGGATGGTGTGTGTGATGACATTGACAATTGTCTGACTGAATCTAACCCAAATCAAGACGATATGGATGAAGATGGGTTTGGAGATGATTGTGATTCGGACATCGATGGAGATGGTGTCGACAATTTGTATGATGGTTCGCCCTTTGACCCAGAGAAGTCTGGTTGGGGTGTGGATGTACCACTTGAGGAAGAGGAGGGGGGGAATATCTTCTCCGTATTTCTGGCGTTGGCAGTGATCGGTATTTTTTGCACATGGGCCGTTAGGTCTCGTGGTATGAGGCGGCAATAGGGCATCAATGATTTAGGCTGAATTTGCTCAAAATATGGATTATTTCGTGAGTCGGAAGAAGGTGAACCTTCAAACCTAGGACTCGCGTGCGCGAGAGTGGCGCAGACCGCGTCAGGTGACAAAAATGGCAGATAGACTATACCTCGGAATTGATTTGGGAACATACCAATCTACAATTTCAGCAAGCAATGGGCAAGGTGGAACAGTTGAGACGATCGTGGGTAAGCCCAAGGATCCAATCGCACGAAATTTCCTCAAGAGAGATACACTGTTCGGTGCTGATGCATTGAAAAACAAACTCGCTTGCAACCTTTACCGTCCGCTCGCTGCTGGTGTCGCGCAGGATGATGAGAACAATTTGGCTGCGGCCAAAGCTTTCGTCACTCACCTGGTCGAAAGTGTAGACCCTGAAGAATTCGATGAGGTCTACGGTGTCATCTGCTCGCCAAGTCACATCTCATTCGTCGATAAGAGCAATCTTGTCTCGATTCTGCGTGGTCAAGTCAATGCGATTATGGTCGTCTCTGAGCCGTTCGCTGTTGCCTACGGCCTTGGCGAAATTGGAGGTAGCATCGTGGTCGACATCGGAGCAGGAACCACAGACGTTTGTCGAATGTATGGAACCTTCCCCAGTGATGATGATGAAGTCACCTTCCACGAGGCAGGAGATTGGATCGATGAAGAGTTGCAGACTCTCATCGAGAAGAAGTATACCGGAGCACAATTGACCAAGGATATGGTTCGAGGGTGGAAGGAAGCCGGTTCGTATGTCGGTGATGACCGTGAGATGATGGTTGAACTCAGTGTGGATGGAAAGAAGCAAGTTGTCGATGTGGGTGACTTGGTTGGCATTGCATGCGCAGGTGTTGTAACACCAATCGTCAATGCAATTAAGGGAATTGTTGCAGGTGCAGACCCTGAGTATCAATCAATCATGCGCAATAACATCATCCTAGCGGGTGGCGGTTCACTCATTGACGGTCTGGCCGATGCAGTTGCTGAAGGTTTGGCAGACATCGGTGATGTCAGTGTTTGGTGTGCAGAAGAACCTGTCACAAAGGTTGCTGAAGGTGCACTTGCATTGGCTGGCGACATGCCCGACGATCAGTTCACTGCAATCAATTGAGATTGAGACCCATGAATTGGGCCCTTTCCGCGTTTATGCGGGGCGTTGTTGATTCAGTTCGCTGGTGGCATGTCCTGATTCTCGGTATCGCCTTGGTGTCTATTCTCGTAGATTATATCCTACGTCTGAATTAGATTTTTCAATTGATTCTTGCCGGGTTCGTCTTTATCAGTAGAATGGAGGCGATGAGACCATGGATCGAGGGGGTACTGGGGGGCGAGCCCCATCAAAACCTGATGTAGTTGTTTTATCTGATCTGGGGGGCGGTGGTGCGCAACCTGAGGTGGTTGTAGACCCTTCTATCCGAAATGCTGCGAAGGGGGGTGGCTCGCGTAATGACGGGCGTACCTACTGGGTTTTGTTTCACATTTGTTGTTGGATTCTATTGGTTGTGAGTTTGAAAATGGATTGGCCTGAATGGTGTATGGGTGTATTGATATTTGCAATTATGATTTGGTTCCCTTTGAAAAGGCCGGGTTCGTCTTTATCAGTAGAACAAACCCGGTAGATTCTGATGGATGATCCAGGAGTCGGTTCTAAGCCAGCCTCTGTGGTTGTAGGAAAAGTGGGTCTTCCCAATCCGTACAGTGGTATAGGTCAAGAAATTGAATCACCCCACAAACCGATTCTAAGTGATGTTGAAATTAATCACTCACAGGTTGGTCGATTGAAAGTGGCAATTGGCGTTTTCCTATTCTCAATGCTCATGAATTGGGGGTATCACTTCTGGAGTGGTTGGTATTTCCAGATGTGGATTGAGAATGGTGGGGGGGTATCGAGCGATTCTTCCCTGCTTTATTGGATTACAGATTCTGCTTTGACCTATGATGGAGGGTCTGGTTTCTTAGAGATAATGTCAATTTTCGGAAGAGTTTCTTTCTGGGGTGATTTGGCTGGGTTGACGGGTTTGATTTTCATCGTGATTTTGATGCGGGAGTTGATGCCTCTTGTGTTTACTGGGATGTTTGTCTATTGTTGGGTGAAGAGGAATCAGAGTCCAGATCTATTCGAAAAAATTGCCGCGTTCAATGGTGTTTACTTTGGGGTTTTGGCTGTTTTTTTGATTTACATTATCAGCAGTAATTTCTGGGGGTTAGATAATCCTGCTTTGAGTATTTGGGACACAGTTGGTTTTTGGTTGGCTGGAGTGGCTGGTATGGTTGTTCATCCAAGGGTGATTCCGATGCCTGCTTGGGTTGAGTCATCACGAGATTCACTACCAACACAGTCGGTTGAGAACGTTTATCCAAATGATTTCGCCGTGGTTGAAAGCACTTCAAACTCATCACTCATACTGTATTATCTCCCGAATGGAGTGTTTTGGCTTTCGTTGTTATCGTTGTGGAACGGTGGTGATGATGATATCATGTTCTGGGGTGTAGTCATCCCAATTGCTGGGTTCCTCGTTAGTATTGCAGTTCATCGTTGGGAGGTCGTCAAAGGATTTGTATTAAACATCGGATTTTCGATGGTTGTTGCTCTCGTTTTCTGGGTCGTATTCTCTGCTGATGCTGTTGAAGATTTATTCTTTGATATTGGGATTCTGTTCTTATTTTTCATAATATTAGCCTCTGCAATATTACCGATTCGCTTACTTTACACAAACAAGCATGTCCGAGCATTGGGTTCTGTTTATGCAATGCCGATATGCATGTTCATTATCATGTTCGGGATTATCCTGGCGGTTTGGTAGAATTTTCTTTGGAATGGTGGGGTGAAAAAAATCAAGTGTATCGTATGTGGAAGTGAAAAGCTAGAGGCAGATACTGTCATTATGCAGGGTAAGTGGAGTAGGTTATTCAACTACTCAAACAAACAATTCACAGCTGTCAGTTGTTTGGAGTGTGGGCACACGATGTTGTTCAAAAAAGAGGTTAAATTCAGTGCGCTTGAAGCACTAATGGGGTGAATGAATGAATACCCCCAAACCAACAGCACCCCAATCTACTGTTGTCGGAATTCCTGTTCCTCCACCGAACGAAGAGGAATTGAATCTGGAACCACCAAGAGAATACGCCAAGAATGAGCTCCCAGAGTGGATTAAGCCGAATCCGGAACCTGATGCTGCTACTAAAGTGAGCTTTGAGGTGATGGATATTATGTTCTTTCTCTTCTGTTTAAATTTGCTGCTTGGTGTGCTCGTTTGGCTGTTCTGAATGCAGTCACTAATACATTCATTGATAACTGCAGCCTCATTTTTCATGGTATGCGGTTGAGGTTGGTGGGCATTGTTGCCTTGCTCTTACTCATGGGTCCTGCCAAGGCAGTTTCCAATTCGCAGATGGTTCAAGATGATGAGTCAGAGGATGTGATCATCACGGTCGATAGTACAAACCTACGGTTTTCTCCCGATTCGGTTACGGTGAGTGAAGGGGAGACTGTGCGCTTTTTCTGGAGTGGTCAATTGTTGCCGCATAATGCGGTGGAAGCCAATGGTCTGTTTGACTCAGGGGATCCGGAGCGGGATGTGGATTATTCGTTCACTTTTGAGGTGGGGATGAATGGGACTTATGATTTCGAATGTGAGCCCCATGCTGATTTCGGGATGGTAGGACAAATTGTTGTTGAACCTGTACAAGTCGAAGATCTGAATCAGAGCAATGGTACTGACGATTCTAATCTCACTGAAATGAAAGATGAATCATTGACCTTTGTATCCATTATTGGCACGGTTTGGGTTCTGGCTTTAGCCGCGTATACACGTCAGGTCGGTGGACCCCATAGGGGTCCGAGAAGCGGGTTTTGACCCCTTCTCCAATGTGAAGGTTCAAGAATGGAACAGTAGCGATAGGGTCTGATTGACCATGTCGACCTCTTCTATGGATGGGACAGAGAGTGTAGACCGCGCGGCCTTGGCAGGGATGTTGAAAGGTTACGATGCGGACCAATTGGTGGAAGAAGTGCTCTCTGCCTGGGATGAACTTTCAACGAAAAATGGAGAAATAGCCTCCGTAAAACAACGAAATCGTGTATTGGAACTCGATTTGGCCGAACGAGAAGATATGGGGGCACCAGAAAAGGCGCGCCTAAGTCGACTCGATGAAGAGGTTCGAGACAAGGAGGCGCGAATCATTCACCTTGAGAGAATGTTGAATGATGCTCGGGGTGAAAATGATGCTCTAGCCACATCGGTGGATATGACTCGCATGGAGAGCATGGAGAGTGAGAATGCTCGCTTGAATGCGATTTGTGAGGATCAGGGGAACGTCATCGCTGAGATGGAAGGGAAGATGGATCAGCTTGTGGATGCGTTGGAAAAGGCCGCAGAAGCGGGCCTGACCAGTATCACAGCCGATGAAGTGCGAATGCTCAACAAGGAGTTGGAAGACACCCATCGACGAATCGAGAGTGGGGATGCAGAGCGAGAAGCTCTGGAAAGTGAGCGGGAACGTTTGCGTGAAATGGTTGAACAAGTTCGAGGATTGCTAGAGCAGCGAGATTTACGAATCAAGGAAATGGAGGCCCAAATGCAGAGAGTCATGGAAGGGCCACGTTCAATCAGTGCAGAACATGATTACCTTGTCGAACAAATTGAGGAATTGAAGCGACGCTTATTGGAGCGGAATCGTGAGTATGAAGCGTTGCGACGGCGCGAGCGGAGACTCCACAGAGATGTGTTTGAGCGTGATGAGCGGATTTCACAGATGCAGCTTACAATGCAAGATATTGAAGGTGGTCTCTCAGACCGGTCTGCAGAATTGAAGGCCCTCGAAGAACTGCATGAGAGAACCTTGGCTGAGTTGGACACACTCAAGAAGAGTGAGCGAACTCGTGAAGTGGTTGGGGCCGCATTCCAGGATTCCTTGGGTGTTCTCCGTGCTCACGAACAAGTGAAGGCGCGAAAAGAGGCTCTTGGAATCGAAGATGATTTGTCGATTCCTGAACCTGCAGATGCGCCGCAACCGGGTGGCACCGCGCCTGCAACGATGATTGACATCGATGATGATCTTGAGTGATTAGAGTCGGGTTTTGAACCCCATCGCTCGGACAACACACCAGCCCATGCGTGCTTCCCACACTGAAAATGCACCACCACCAATTGCACCTAGGGCCATCATGTAACCGATGGTCGTTGGTAGGAATCCAGTAAAGGTAACTAGGCCCAGAAAGGTGCCACCAGCGACGCCTAACATACCCATACGCATCCTGGCAGCCTTGCCACGTGCATCGATATTGCATTCAAATGCCATGACATGAGGTCTGCTACTTTGTATAAAAAGCAATGTTTTCAAAAAATCAACGCAATTTGGCAAGGTTTTGTTTGAATCGTTCTAGGTTTTGTCTTCGTGTTTCTTTACGATCAACAATTGGACTGGGGTAGTCACTGCCGATGATACAGCCCGCAAGTTGCTGTACTGATAACGGGGCTAAATGTGGTTCAAAGATATGTTTAGATGGAAATTCACTGAGTTCTGGGACCCAATGACGAATGAAATTGGCTGTCTCGGTTTCAACATTCAAGCTTGACTTTTGATTTGGGCAGGGATTGTAGACTCGATAATAAGGCATAGAGAAAGGGGCGACGCCGGCTAGCCAGAGCCAATTTCCATTGTTTAGTGCCCAATCGCTATCGATTAACTTGCGACTGAAAATATCGCGGCCATGTGTCCAGTTTTGCCATAATTGACCGCGAGTTAGGAAGCAAGAAACTGCATGTCTGCCGAGGTGGTGCATCCATCCAGTAGCGTCAAGTTGACGCATCATTGCATCAATCAAAGGGAATCCAGTTTCACCTGATTCCCACGCATCAAGCAAGGTTTGTTCGGTTACACCCCATTCAATTTCTTTGCAATGGGTGTTTCCTTGATCTTGATCCCAATTCACTACGGACTTTGAGAGGAGATAGAACATTTCTCTAAACATGAGTTGACCATGGATTGAAACGGGGGGTTTGGTGTGTTCACTCAGTTGTTGGATTTCAGAGCAAACATTCCACAAACGACGAACTGAAAGGCACCCTGTGCTCAAGTATGGGGACAGTCCGGTGGTGGTGGGCTCCAAGGGATTTCCTTCGATATTTGTTGAAATTGAGCTTGGTTTGCTGAAATTTCTTACAAATTCTTTCTCTAAGATTACCTTTTTTTTCAACCTCTGCAGGGCAGCTGATTCACCACCGATGAAATAAGATGATGGGGGCGGCCCGGAGTTCAATTCTTCGAGTCTTGTACTAAATTCTGATTCGATGCTTTGGCATTGTTTGGGTTGATGGTCACTGGGGTTGATATCTGTTACATCGAATACGATGTTTCGCCAATCCCCAAATTCATCGGAAAAGATTCGAGTCATATCATTCATTGAGTTTGGGGGTTTGTATGTGGGTGAATTTACAATTGATTCAATGTCAAGGATTGTATGGCCCGCAGAGAATGTTTTGGTGAACCAATTTAGATTCTGATCGATGATTTTCGTTTCTATTTGAGACTGTTTTTCGATATTTTCTCTATCCGAACAATACTCGCTGATCAACCATACTCTTTGCTCTTCGAAGTTGTCTAGGATTGATTGGATAACGGGTTGTGCTTGGCCTGAAAAAATATGAAGTTTCAAGCCCAATTTTGTGTGTAGATTATGTTGTAAGTCCAAGACACATTCATATTGAAATCGAAGTCTATTCTCATTCATCTTGTTTGTCGTTCCTTGATCTATCTCCTCCTCAAAAATGTAGATTGGAAGTATCGATTTTATCTGATTCGATTCGAACGCCCAGGATAGTGCTTGATTGTCGTGGATTCGTAGACATTTACGAAACCAAACGATAGCGACGGACATAGTCTATTCATTCTCATTCAAAATGTAAACGTGTGTCTTCACACACCGGAATCAATCGGTTGTCGTGAAGTTGGTTTGCTCTGTACGAATGAAGGCTAGGTATAGTGCGACTCCCACTGGCATCAACATGACACCGAAAAAGATGATTGGAGCCATAATCTTTCGAGAAGCTTTCACTTCCATGCAGCGCAGCCACATCCATCGTGTCACGAAGATGTCTCCAGCCACCATGTGTGCCCATGCAGCAGCGGCTCCAGCCGGGGTTCCCATGATACTAGCCAATCCGTCAAGAATAGCTGTAGGGTCGCTCGAATCTTTGGCGAGTTCTATGAGGCCTTGAGGATCTGCGAGAGTTACAGCCCACCACATCAGAATAGGGCCAAGGAAAAACCAGGGGCCTTGCATTGCTTTCTGAGTAAGTTCATGCTCCGGAAAAACAAGCATCCCAAACCAGAAGGGGCCGACCCACATTGTAGAGAAGAAGAACGATATTGTGTACAAATCCATACTTTAGGCTCCAGCATTCAGTATATTATCGATTGTTTATTTGGTGGCCAAAATATCAAGGGGTTAGGACTTCATTTGGGAAATGAACGACTCAAGAGTGGTTTGCAGTTCGTGTGCATCTGCGAATTCTTCACAAAGATTGCCAGTTACAACCCAATCAGCACCGGCATCGATTGCGATCTTCGCCGTGGCCCCATCACGTATACCACCACCGACTAGTAACACCAGTTTGTCGCTAGCTGCACGTGCTGCCCGAATCAAATCTGGGTGGACGGGGGTATGGGCTCCACTTCCTGCTTCAAGATAAAGTATTGAGAATCCATATGATTCTGCACACATTGCGTAGGCAGCAATGAGTTCAGTTTGATTGGGTTCAATCAATTTCGCTTGACCGACTTCGCCAGCTTTTCCACCAGGGGCACAAATGACATACCCCATTCCCATCGGTTCAACTCCGGCTTTTCGAATGTAAGGGGCGCCTCGAACTTGTTCCCCAACCAAGAATTCTGGATTGGTGCTATTCATGAGCATCATGAAGGTGATTGCATCTGCAGAAGGTGAAAGGGCAGATGCCCCTTGAGGGAATAGAACCACTGGAACCTCCCAAAAGGATTCATTGAGATTGGAGTCTTGTGTTGAATTCCACTTGCAGAGTTCAAGTGCTTCTTGGATTGCGACTACAGTTGGATGAACGTTGTCTTCATCTGTTCCCGATGAACCACCAACAAAAATCATTCTTGTCCCGGCTGAAACCGCTGCAACACAGCGTTGGGCTGCAATGTCTGGGTCTGCATCATCTGGATCGATCAAAATAATGTGTGATGCCCCAGGTTGGGCCCGGACATAAGATATGATGTCAGGGGTTGATGTGGGTCGCATATCCTTGTGGAAGGGAACTACGCCTTTTGCTCTGACGCCAGTTGTATGCCACGAAGTATCGATGCATCAACGCTTGCCATATCTTCAGAAAATACCCCATCAAACCTTTCCAACCATCCACCTTCAACTTCCGGTAATGGGTTTCGAGTCCAGCATTCTACGGTTCCATCGGCTCTATTGGCGATGATTTCTGTTTGGGGTTCTCGCCCTTGTAGAGTAACACCACCAAACCACTGATCCCCATCCGATTCACAGCGGGTATCAATCGTTAAATCGAATTCTTCTGGTAGACTCGTCGGTTCAGTACGTAGAAGATATTTGATTGGGAGTCTTTGCGCCATGGATTTCTCTAGCCATGGTCGACGACATCCGTTTTCTGTGAGTTGGATTTGGGGTGCATACGAGGTTAAGTCAACAATGCCTGAGTGCAACCCTGGACGTTCTTGTGGGTTGCCAATTTCTGCACGATTGTCAACGATTGTAACTTTATGATTGTCTTCAAACAATTTTTTTGCACAACTTAAACCGACGAGATCGGCGCCGATAATCAGAATTTTCAAACAGAATCCTCCGCCTTTATTTCAAGTGCAAATACTGGACAAGCAGGGATACAATGTTCGCAATGAACACATGTTGGTTCATCCACAATGGCCAGTAATGAGTCAAGTGTTAGTGCATCAACAGGGCAGAGTGCAATACAAGCTCCACAGCCATAACAGAGATCATCGTCAACCACGAAAACGTGGTTGGGAATCCTTGCCATAATTGATTCGAAGCGATATACACACATCAAACCAACCCACCCCTTCATTTCCAGTGGAGGTATTTGTTGAGTGGTTAAAAGATATCATGAATGCTATCTTTTCATTGATTCGATATCACTGTTCAAGTTAGTGGTGACTGTAGTGTATAGTCATTGACTTATTATTTTGTATCGGATCCGAACCATCTCAAACAATGAATCAGTTCCACTGGAAATCTACCCCCCCTCTTCCCGAACCTTCTTGACCCATGTCGAATTGGTGTATTCATGGTCCTATACACGCCCGGTCGGACCAGTTCATATCCAGACACACCGGTTGAATCAGGAATTCGAATACACTTCCTCGGTGGTGGAGATGAAGTTGGTAATGTAGGAGTTATTCTTGAGGACCAGACTCAAACCCGGTTACTGATCGATTACGGTCTTGCACCTACCTCACCACCCAGATATCCATCAGAATCACCTTACATCTCAGATGCAATATTCACACACGCCCACATCGATCACATCGGAATGGCGCCTTGGTTAGTGGGAAATCATCAAACCAAATTACATTCAACGTCACTTACTGCAGCACTTTCTCGAATCATGTGGAAAGACACCTACAAAGTCAGCTCAATCGAAGGCTATCCACTTCCGTGGGATCGACGAGATGAAGATGAAGCGAACCAATCATGGGAAACACACCCTTTCCATCAATGGGTGCAGCACGATAATTGGCAGTGGCAACTTCATCCTGCGGGACATATCCCTGGGGCATCAATGATTGAAATCGAAACACCGAGTCACAAAATCCTGCATACAGGTGACATGGATACCCGTACCAGCCCTAACACCTTCGGCGCAAAACCAGTTGATTGTGATATTCTCTTACTCGAATCCACTTATTCAGGTAAAGAACACCCAAATCGAATTGAGGAAGAAGCTCGATTCGTCGCTAAAGTGATTGAAGTTGTTGAGAGGGGAGGTGTTGCAATCATCCCAGCATTTGCGAGTGGGCGTGGTCAAGACATCATCCGAATTTTGCACAATTCAGGATATGATCTAAACGTGCATTATGACGGAATGGGCAAAGCCGTGTCACAAATTTGGCTTGAACATCCTGAACATCTTCAAGACTCAACCTCGTTTGAACAGGCGTTCAAATGGACGCGAAGAGTTCGCTCTAAATCGGATCGAAAACGCGCACTTGAAGCCGATGTGATCGTCACCACAAGCGGCATGCTTGATGGCGGGCCCGTTCTATGGTATCTCAACCGCCTCCGAAACGACAGCCGTAGCGCCGTTTTGTTTACTGGATATCAAGCTGAAGGGAGTGGGGGGAGACAGCTCATCGAGAAAGGCTCTCTACCGATTTACGGCCATAACGTCGAGATTCACTGTGAAATCGATCGATTCCAACTCTCAAATCACGCTGGACACTCAGAACTGATCGAGTTTGCAGAAGCGTGCGATCCAAAACACATCATCCTCTTCCATGGAGACCCGGAAACCAAGCCTCAATTGGCAGAGGCCCTTGAACAAAAAGGAATGACGGTACATTGTCCTAAGAATGGAGAAAGCATTCACATCAACTGATTTTCTCACCAGTTTGAACCGACCATAATCGAGCATATACACCATCCAACTGGACCAATGTTTCGTGCTGACCATCTTCAACAACCTTTCCATTCTCTAAGACGATGATTCGATCTGCATTTCTGATCGTAGACAATCGATGAGCGATGATGATGGCCGTTCTCCCACGTGTCACTTGTTCAATTGAGCGTTGGAGCGCAGCCTCTGTCTCATTGTCAACTGCAGAAGTAGCCTCGTCCAACAACAACAACGGCGCATCTTTCAACACAGCTCTAGCAATGGCAATTCTCTGTCTCTGGCCGCCCGATAATCGGTGCCCCCCTTCTCCGACCAACGTGTCCCATTGTTGTGGTAATCCTTCGATGAATTCGGTTGCTTCAGCAATGGCCGCAGCCTCTTTCACAAGACTATCATCTGCATCTTCCATACCATATCGTATATTCTCAAGGATTGTAGTTGGGAAAAGTGTGATATGTTGATCAACCAATGAAATAGCTCCCCTCAATGACTTCAATTTCCAATTTGAAATATCCACTCCACCCCATTCTATTTCACCAGAATCAGGCTCAACGAAACGTAACAACATCCGGACTAACGTGGTCTTTCCCGAACCCGTGGAACCAACAACACCCGTGACTTCCCCTCCCCTGACTGTCAGATTTAAATCCGTAAAAACATCGTCTCGCGCAGGATACGCAAAGGTCACTGAATTGAATACAAGGTCAGCATTTACAATATCCCCATCTTCAGGTACAAAATCACCCTCACTCAATGAGTGCGGCGTATTCAAAACATCGAGCACTCGAGTCGATGATGCCATAGCCCTTTGATACAAATCGAACGTTTCTCCCAAGCGAGTCAGTGGCCACAACAACCTCTGAGTCATGAAGACCAAAACCGAGTATGCACCAACCGCCAAACCCCCCTCCAGGGTAATCCACCCACCTAGCAACAGTGTCGCAGTAAATCCACACAAAATTGCCATTCGAATCAAGGGTGTAAACGCAGCAGACAGGCGAATTGCATCCCGATTTGCCTCTCGATAAATAGTGCTCAAATCCTCCACTCGCCGATATTCTCTTTCTTCAGCGGTAAAGGATTGAATGGTCGACATTCCCGAAAGATCGTTTTCGAGCAACGCATTCATCGCTCCGGCAGCCCGCCGCACCTCAGCATATCGGGGCTCCAAACTACGCTGATATCGGAAGGAGCCCCATATGATAATCGGGATGGGTAAAACTGCGAATAGTGCTACCTCCCATGAGATGATGAGAAAGACCGCACCCACTACAATAACGGTCGTTGAAACTTGCAATAGGTCGTTGGCACCCTTGTCAAGAAACCGTTCTAACTGGTTGATATCATCATTCAGAATAGCCAAAATATCGCCCTTTTGTCTTTCATCAAACCAACCCATGCCCTGTTGCTGTACGTGATTGAAGGTATTCAATCTCAATTCATGCTGAACAGTTTGTGCGAGATTTCTCCACAAAACCCCATAGAAGTATTCGAACAAAGATTCCATCCCCCAAATAATGAATGTAAGTACGGATAACAGTACCAATTGATGCCAAGGATCGACCAAGCCATAGGAAGCGATGAACGAATCTTGTTGCATAACAACAACATCTACTGCCAACCCGATGAGCAAGGGCGGCGCCAAATCCCAAACCTTGTTGGTGATTGAACAGAAGGATGCTAACCTCAACGTCCCACGGTGTGAACGCATGTGGCGAAGCAACCTTCTGAACGGCCCCTCGCTACCCATATACATTCGACAGGAAAGACACCTAATATCATACGGCCCAACGGTCTAATACCCGACCCGCATTGGGAGGCATGATAGCATGGCACGGAAGGGAGCAGCTCCAGGTGGCGGTAAGAAGCGGAAACGCCGAAAGATGCGTCTAACACTCAAATCTCGTGGTCTGAAAAAAGACCAAGGATATGCAGACAAAGTCGGCTGGTCACAAGTATCCAACGATGCCCCCCAAAACACCGGCCCAGTCGAACCTCAAACCATTCGACATCAATGCACGTTTTGTGGAGCCGTCCTCCAGATTCCCAAACCAAAACGGTCGAAATACAAAGTTGAATGCGCTCACCCTGATTGCGACCATATCGATGAAGTCGGCGCGCTTTGAGTAAATCGGGCTAATCATTATGGTGGCACCACCGGGCGCTAGCAACATGACTGATAGTCAACCAAATCCAGAAGAGTTACTAGCAGCCCAACAACAATTACTCAAAATCCTCCCTTACATCCTTGGGTTTGGGTGGATTGTAATGATCCCAATGAGTTACCTTTTCATCGCACCCGTGTTTGTTGAAGAATTTGAATGGCGATTACTGGTTACTGTAGGAATTACAACCGTTACAGGTATTGCTGATTTTGTGTTTTACAAAATATTCGAAAAAACAGTCAAGGCACGGATTCAGCTTGTAGAAGAACAATCAAGTGAAGCCGAACAGGAACCAATCGAATTCGCCAATATTCTAAGTTAGAATAACTCGAAAACCCTTCTCGCAGCGGCCACAACGAGCACAACCACAAGCAACTTCCGAACCGTTTGGTGCGGAGCGATTTCAGCACCATACCTTGAGCCGATGAACCCACCCACCAGTACCGCTGCCACAAATGGTAACAGAACACCCCATTCCAGTACCATCTGATCAGAGAGGGTTGCACCCCCCAACCCTGCTAATGAATTGACCCAAATGAAGAGTGCAGACGTTGCAGCAGCTCCTTTGGGGGTCGCCCACTTCTTCAATAGTAGAACAGGTGAGAGAAAGATTCCACCCCCCACACCAATAATCCCACTCGCGAATCCAATGGTTCCACCTACAGGCGCAGCAATACCCCATGAAGGTTCAGAATCCACCTCAACATCAGATACATTGGTGGTGAACAACCTCCAGGCGGCGACCAACAAACAAATCGAGAGCAATAAGTCATAGACGACTCCGTCCACAGCAAGGTAACCACCCACCATTGCCATTGGAATACTTGCGACAATGAATGGCACTGTCAACTTCGGTACATGGTGCCCCGCCCGATGAAAGTGATAGAAGGCAATTGCAGCCACGATCAGGTTTAGGCACCAAGCGTGCTGTTTCAACCAAGCAGATTCCATGGAACCGTATGTCGTTAAAGAGAGAACAGCAAGGTAGCCCGAAGCCCCCCCATGCCCAACACTGGAATACAGTGCTGCCACGACCATGAGTGCCAGGCAAATGGCAACCAACACCCACTCCATACGGACCCCTTGCCAGCGTTGCCCTCAAACCCTTTGCCAACCTCCCCTCATCATGGAGAAGTTTGTTACTATCGAGCGGGCCATCGAAATCGCCCGTCAGACAACTCCACAAATCAATGTCGAATCCATCCCCATTGAGGAATGCTTCCACCGAATTCTCGCTGAAGATTTACCTTCAAAAGTAGATGATCCTGCATTTGACAATTCAGCCATGGATGGCTGGGCGGTTCGCAGCGAAGACACAACCCGCATAGAAGTTGGGCAGACCAGTGCGGGCGATAAAGCCGGCCGTATTGGTCCCGGAGAAGCGATTAGAATCATGACAGGAGCCCCCATTCCAGAAGGAGCAGATGCCATTGTGATGGTCGAAGACGGCCTTCAAGGCGAAGCCCGCCCCCACTTCATCCGCCGCCAAGGCGAGAATCTCCGTAGGGGAGAAGTCGCTTTATCCAAGGGCCAATTGATGACACCTGCAGCAATTTCTCTAGCCGCAACGATGGGGTACAACACCCTCCCAGTTCGAACGAAACTAAGAGTCGCAGTCATCAGCACAGGTGATGAACTTGTCCAACCCGGGGCCGAACTAAATCCTGGTGAAATCTACGAGTCCAATTCCTATGGATTGTGTGCCTTGTTGGAAAAAATTGGCTGCGAACCCATTCTCCATGACATTGTCCAAGATTCACTTGATGGGTTACGAGAGACACTCAATGGATGTGACTGTGACTTGATTATCACCAGTGGGGGGGTTAGTATGGGTGAGCGTGATTTCGTTCGTAAACTCATGGAAGAGGAAGGACACCTTCACTTTTGGAAAGTGGCGATGCGTCCTGGGGGCCCTCCCTTGTTTGGTACATGGAAAGGCACACCACTCTTCGGCCTTCCAGGGAACCCTGTCAGCAGCCACCTTGTATTCCAATTAATCGTTGCACCCTGGATTGCGCCCGAAATCAATCTATTCAAGTCGGTACAAGTCAGGATGCTAGACTCCGTCAAAGGCGCCCCCAACAAAGTCTGTTTTAGACGAATTGAAATTTCCAATGAAAACGGCCAACTGGTCGCCCGAACAAATACCCATCAAGGCAGTGGAAACATCCATTCCATAGTTGCACATAACGGTCTCACAATCCTCCCCCCTAATACGGATGCGAAAGTTGGAGAACACATCGAGGCCCTATGGTTTAACCAATAGGAGCCCACCCCCGCCGACCATGATGTGGCGGGGAGTTTTTCCAGGCTCGATTATTTCCAATCATTCTAACTGATTGTATTCAATGTAGTCCACCTCTACGTCTTTATTTGAAGTCAAGATTTCATATTTCACAGAAATCTTGCTTCGGGGGTCTAAGACCAAGGTTTCAAACAAGAGACCGAAGATCTCGGATAGTTCATTCAAGAACTCACCCGCTCCGTCCTCTACATCAATGCTGAACCGCATTAAATCCGTGGCCCAGAGCACGCTAGATAAAGCCTCTGAAAACCCTTCTTTTACTCAATTGTTGTCCCACTCAAAGAGTGGGACAACGATTGAAAATTTCACACTGCAAGAAAGCAATGCTTGAAGAACAATGTCTGCAACGTTTGAATCATGTCGAAGGACGAAGGTTGGATCGTCGTACGGGGCGCACGGACACACAACCTACAGAACATCGACGTGGAAATCCCTCGCGGGAAATTCGTAGTCGTTTCTGGAGTATCGGGTTCAGGAAAATCCAGTCTAGCCTTCGACACCCTCTATGCAGAAGGACAGCGGAGGTACGTAGAGAGCCTCAGCTCGTATGCGCGACAATTTCTCGGTCAAATGAAAAAACCAGACTGTGATAGCATCGAGGGCCTCTCACCATCGATTAGCATCGATCAAAAACAGGGCAGCCACAACCCTCGCTCAACGGTTTCAACTGTGACTGAAATCATGGACTATCTTCGACTTTTATGGGCAAGAATCGGTATACCACATTGCCCTGAATGCGGTGTAGAGGTGGCACGTCGGACAGTGCAAGAAATCGTCGATGACATCATTTGGCATTACGAGGGACACGGAATTTTCGTCTGGTCACCCGTGATTCGGGACCGAAAAGGAACCCACGCAGATTTATTCTCTTCCTTGGTCGAGCAAGGGTATCTCCATGGGCGTATCAATGGTCGTGAGGCTGAATTCGAAAACCCACCGACCTTAGAGAAAAACCTCCGACACAACATCGACGTTCGTATCGATCGAATGAGACTCAACCGCGCCAACCGACAACGCCTCACAGAGTCGGTGGAGTCCGCTTTGCAATTGGGAGGGGGAAGCCTTGCCATTGAATCATTTGAATCCGCCAAGTCTGATTTCAGTTTCACTGAGGGCTCAAAGGCCATGCAAACAAAAAAGGGAACGACGACACCCTATTCGGAAGAATTTGCATGCCCCACTCACGGCGCCTTCCTTCCTGAAATGAGCCCTCGAATATTTTCATTCAACAACCCATTGGGCGCTTGCCCCGATTGTCAAGGACTTGGTGTCCAACGTCGTTTCAGCCACGATCTTTGCATTGATGAATATGCAACGGTGGACGAAGGCTGTGTGTACCCATTCCGCAAATCAATGATGTCTGGTTGGTACAAATCATTGATGCGCCAAACATTCGAGCATTATGGGTTGGACATCCATACACCAATCCGAGAACTTGATGATGATGCCAGAGACATCCTGCTTTGGGGGAGCGGCTCGACACCCATTCAGTACGAATTCACAAGCAAGAAAGGATCCTCTTACCAGATGTACAGGCCATGGGAAGGTGTATTCGGCCGTTTGGAGCGAACCTTCACTGAAACCACCAGCGAGAGAACCCGCACCCGCTTACTGTCTTACATGACCGATGAACCCTGCCTCTCCTGCAATGGTTCCAAACTGAATCCAGCTGTGCGAGGCGTCATCGTGGGCGGCACAAACCTTCCACGCTTCAACGGCGCAAGCATTCTTGAAGCGCTTGCAATCACACAAATCTGGACAACTGGGGAATTGGACACCTCCTTTTGGAAAGAAATCGGTCGGCCCACCCCCGACATTTCAGATATACGGATGTTGAATGAGAGAGAACAATTCATCGGTCGTGAAATCATCAAAGAAATCGCGAACAGACTTCGCTTCCTTGCACTGGTAGGGCTCGATTATCTCACACTCGACCGCCGGGCAAACACCCTGTCGGGAGGAGAAAGCCAAAGGATTCGCTTGGCCACTCAAATCGGGACACGCCTCACTGGAGTCATGTATGTCCTTGATGAGCCCAGTATCGGACTACACAGTCGTGACAATGATCGACTATTAGCCACCCTCCGTGAACTGTGTGATTTAGGCAACACCCTGATTGTTGTCGAACACGATGAGGCCACCCTACGCCACGCGGATTGGTTGGTGGACATCGGCCCCGGTGCAGGCAAAGCCGGAGGCCGCATCGTGGCAAACGGACCCCTCAAGCAATTGCTAAAATCAAAAGACAGCATCACAGGCGCTTACCTTTCTGGAAAAACCTCCATTTCCGTACCCGAAGCAAGAGTTGAACCCAGTGGACAATCCATTCAATTACACGGTGCTCGATTGAACAATCTACAGCATATTGATGTTGAGATTCCCATCGGTTGCATGGTCGCAGTCACCGGTGTATCGGGTAGCGGGAAGAGCAGCTTAGTGACCGGGACATTGGCACCCGCACTGCAACGAGATCTGAACGGTGCAGACACGGCTCCAGGACCGATGGAAAGCATCACAGGTCACCAAGAATTAGACAAAACCATTGTCATCGATCAAGCACCAATCGGGCGCACCCCACGTTCAAATCCAGCAACATACACAGGAGTCTTCACACCCATCCGTGAATTGTTTGCTGAGACCCAACTTTCTCGTGAACGCGGATACATGCCAGGTCACTTCTCCTTCAACGTCAAAGGCGGCCGTTGTGAAGCTTGCAAAGGGGGGGGCTCAAACAAACTGGAGATGAATTTCCTTCCTGATGTATGGGTGACTTGTGATGTGTGTAAGGGGACCAGATATACACGTGAGACTCTCGAGGTGACTTGGAAGGGTAGAACGATCTCTGATGTCTTGGGGATGAGCGTTTCAGAGGCCGTTTCCTTCTTTGCAAACCAGCGCAAAATACATCGAATTCTGAAAACATTGGACGACGTAGGTCTAGGCTATATTCGACTCGGACAGCCTGCTACAACACTGTCAGGAGGAGAGGCACAACGCGTCAAATTGGCGACCGAACTACACCGGCCCGCCACACGCCCAACAGTCTACATTCTCGATGAACCCACCACGGGTCTTTCAATGGCGGACGTCGACCAGCTGATTCAAGTCCTCTTGAGGATCCGAGAAAACGGCCACACGATCGTCATCATTGAACACAACCTAGACGTTGCAAAATGTGCAGACTGGATCATAGATCTAGGCCCCGAAGGAGGCGAAGGCGGCGGAGAAATCGTTGCAGAGGGTACCCCGGAGCAAGTTGCCAACAACCCGGATAGCTATACAGGACAATTCCTTGCATCCCACTTAGAATAGCCCACTTCTTGTATAGAAACCTCGTCAAATAAGCAGACGAACGCCGCCGGTTTATTCAAGGACGGTCTTCGAAAACCGCCTCCCCGTAGGGGGAGGCGTATGGACACAACACCTGTACATCTAATCGAAGTCACACCTCGCGAACTTCCCGGGCTGCAAGATACACGTGGTGAAAGTATCCGCAGTATGTTGTTGGCAGACCACAACCTCACCATTGGAACGGTTCGCTCCATCACCGGATATCAAGTGAAGGCAAGACTATCCGGGGAACAACTACTACAAAGCCTCCAGGATTTGTTCACCGATCCCATCATTGAACAAGGTACGGTGAACAATAGTCTACTCGACGTACCTGAAATATTCCCAAACCCACCTGATTTGGCGATTATGATCGGATTCAAGCCCGGGGTAACAGATAACGCAGCCCAAGCCGCACTCGACGGCCTTCTCACCCTCTTTCCCGAACAAGAAGAGGCACTGATTTCTACAACGATGACCTATCTGTTCTGGGACCTTCCTGATGATTTGGACCTTCACTGGCTCGCCAATACGTTACACAATCCGATGATTGAACGTGCGGCCATGGCTAAACCAGAACAGTGCGCAGACTCCATCTGGCCTCAATTGCCATTCCCAGAACGCCCACCTGCGGCGTTCACTACCCCCGCCACCATTGATTTGGAGGTGGATGACGAAACCCTGATTCAAATTTCAGAAGAAGGCCTACTCGCTCTTAATTTAGAAGAAATGCAAGCCGTTCAAGGCCACTATCGAAAACCCGATATTCAGATCCAACGAGAACAACTCGGCCTCCCACCCCGTGCACCCACAGATGTTGAATTGGAGTGTTTGGCACAAACCTGGTCTGAGCACTGCAGCCACAAAATTTTCGCTGCGAAAATCCATCACATTGACACTGTAACAGGTGAAGATACCGAAATCAACTCATTGTTCAAAACCCATATCATGCAACCGACTTTGGATATGCAACAACAAGTCGACTGGTTGCTGAGTATTTTCCATGATAATTCCGGCGTCATTGAATGGACCAAAGATTGGAGCCTTTGTATCAAAGCGGAAACTCACAATTCACCCAGCGCACTCGATCCATTCGGTGGCGCAATGACTGGAATTGTGGGCGTCAATCGCGATATCCTCGGGACCGGCTTGGGCGCGAGACCGATTGCCAACATGGACGTATTCTGTTTTGGCCCGCCCGATTTTAGCGGCCACCTCCCTGGCGGCCTTTTCCACCCGTCACGAGTTCTCCGTGGAGTCCACGCTGGTATTCGAGCCGGTGGGAATGAATCGGGGATCCCCACAGTCAACGGAGCCATCGTCTTCGATGACAGGTTCATCGGCAAACCACTGGTCTATGCGGGCACAGTGGGGATCATGCCCCGCCACCTTCCAGATGGTCGTGAGAGCCACGACAAAACCCCTGAGCCGGGCGATATCGTGTACATGCTCGGCGGCCGGGTAGGAAGCGACGGGATCCATGGAGCTACATTCTCAAGTCTAGAGTTGACCGAAGAAAGTCCCAGTAGCGCCGTTCAAATCGGGGACCCAATTACTCAGAAGAAAATGCTTGACATGGTATTGGAAGCGAGAGATGCAGGCCTCATCCAAGTCATCACAGACAACGGTGCAGGTGGGCTATCTAGCAGCGTCGGGGAGATGGCCGAACTCACAGGTGGAGCCGAACTCGATCTCGCGGTGGTCCCACTCAAGCAACCCGGCCTTTCCCCTTGGGAAATCTTGGTCTCTGAAAGTCAAGAGCGCATGACGGTTGGTGTTCGACAAAACGATGTAGAGGCGTTTGAAGCATTGGCCAAACTCCACGAAGTTGAAGCGACAGCCGTTGGCACATTCACCAACAGTGGCGCATTCATTGTCAAACATGGCGAATCTACCGTGGCCCATCTTCCCATGGATTTCATGCACGATGGTTGCCCACAATTGAAGTTGGAAAGTGAGTGGACCCCTCCAGTGCATGAAAACCCCATCTACCCAAACGTCGATGCTGAGGGCATGGGTTCCATACTTGAGAGAATCATGGCCCGGCCCAACATTGCCAGTAAGGAATGGTGGGTCCGCCAATACGACCACGAAGTGATTGCGCAATCGGTCATCAAACCATTCTGTGGTGTCAATCACGACGCACCCGGGGACGCTGCAGTCATTGCCCCCCTTCACGGTGAGACACGAGGCGCGGTGGTCTCTTGCGGAATTGTCCCTCGTTATTCGGACATCGATGCCTATGCCATGACGGCTGCAAGTATCGATGAGGCAGTTCGAAATGCCGTTTGTGTCGGCGTTGATTTGGATAAGATCGCCGGCCTCGACAACTTCTGCTGGCCAGATCCCATTGAAAGCGAGAAAACACCCGACGGCCGGTACAAACTCGCTCAATTGGTTCGTAGCAATCGAGCGCTGGACGATGTTTGTCGAGCATACAACCTCCCTTGCATTTCTGGAAAGGATTCGATGAAAAACGACGCCAAGCTAGACGGCCAAAAAATCAGTATCCCTCCCACATTACTCTACACTGTTCTCGGTGACCACCAAGATGTTCGCAAAGCCGTCTCTAGCGATTTCAAAGATTGTGGAGACACCATATTCCTGCTCGGAGAAACTCACCAGGAATTGGGTGCAAGCGAACTTAGTTACATGCTCGCTGAAGAAACCGGTGGCGGCATTGGCAACGATGTGCCCCAAATCGACACTACTCGCAACCTCGCTCTGTATCGCGCCCTGACCAGTGCCATGGATGAGGGATTGGTTCGCAGCGCACACGATTGCAGTGATGGTGGTCTTGCGGTAGCAATCGCAGAATGCTGCTTTGGTTGTGATGGTGGTACAACGATCACCCTAGACGGCCTTGAGGATGTTGACAATTGGGCCGCACTCTTTGGAGAGACACTCGGCAGGATCGTCGTTACAGTCACTCCCGAAAACGTGCAACGATTTGGGAACATCATGGGCAACCACAGTGTGACGAAACTAGGCCAAGTTGGCGACAAGGAAACACTCGAATTCACCCGTGACGGAGAAACCGTTCTGAGCGCCAATCTTACGACACTACTGGCTTCATGGAAAGGAACATTGCACATGGGAGGTGATGTTTGATGGCGGAAACAGTCCGTGTTGCAGTCCTCTACGGGTTTGGAATCAATTGCGATCATGAAACCAAAGCCGTCTTTGAAATGGCCGGAGCTGAGGCCGACCGAATCCACGTCAATGAATTGGTCAATGGCGACAAGACACTGGCGGACTACCACATCATGGCCGTTCCTGGCGGCTTCTCATTCGGAGACCACCTGGGTAGCGGCCGACTACTCGGCAACCGTTTGAGATTCGGCATCCGTGATATGGTCCAAGATTTCGTCAAAGCCGGTAAACTCGTCATCGGCATCTGCAATGGGTTCCAAGTACTCGTCAAGATGGGATTACTCCCAGGCGATGAAGACGTCTCACTGACTCAAACAGCCAGTCTGACACTCAACAACACAGGTCATTACGAGGACCGATGGGTTCACTTGGAATTCGATCCAAACAGTCCATGTGTATGGACGAAAGGGCTGGAGCGAATCCGAGTCCCCGTCCGACACGGTGAGGGAAAATTCGTGACCAGTATCGAGGCCAATTTGGATGAGTGGGCTGAGAACGGTCAATTGGTGGTCCGCTACATCGATCCATCCGATACCTATCCAAGCGCCAGCGACGACCTCCTCCCCTTCCCCATCTGTCCCAATGCAAGCATGCGCAACATTGCAGGCGTATGCGACCCCACAGGACGTGTGTTTGGTCTGATGCCCCATCCCGAAGCGAATCACAGCACATGGTTGGGCGCCACGTGGACAAGAGAGATGCCCGAACATGGGGAGGGCGAAGGAATGCAAATCTTCCACAACGCCGTAAAATTCGCAAAAGAGCATCTTTGACTGCGATTACCGGATGAAGAGTTAAGTCAACCCATCCTTCCAATCAGTTCATGAGTACAGATTACGAGCCAATCGGTTCCATCATCGAAAAACCCGAAACGGTCGTCATTGGGGCATCACCACAAACGGTCGTTGTTGGCACATCAACATCCCCGTTTGGAGCCGGTATATCCAATACAGGCCGCCCAATGTCGATGATGAGTTTCACCGACTCAATTATCACAGTCCTTTCGAAATACATCGATTTTTCAGGCCGAGCATCCCGTTCAGAATATTGGTGGTTTTACCTTGCAACATTGATTGTTGGCTTCGGACTCGGCATCATTGATGGCATACTATTTGGATGGAGATATGAGGATCCAACGTGGCTCTCTGATATTTTCAACCTAGTCATCTTATTGCCCATTCTTGCTGCTGGTGTCAGAAGAATCCATGATCATGGAAAATCAGGTTGGTTTATTCTCGTTCCATTCTACAATTTGTACCTCTTGATTGCCGATGGACAACCCCAACCTAATCTCTACGGCCAAGTACCAACCAATGTACGGCCTTAATCATCAAGGATTTCATCTAGACTTTCAACAGCCTCACTCAATTCGTCCCGCTTCGCCTGCCTCTTGGCCACGTGTTCATCTGCAAGCAGTTCTTGCAATTCTTTGGGCGCACTCTGAACAGCGGCATTGGCCACCACCCTGTCTGTTAGAGACAAATCTTCACCAGGCCGGTCTGAGCGATCAACCCCCTCTATTTCTCGACTGGGCACCGTTCGTTGTCCCACATGCCCGACGTCAACTTCTTCGATTTCGTCAGACATTGATTTTGCCAATTCAGGACTCGGCGCCCCATCTTTCCACTGGCTTCGATTGGCCATATCTCGGATGAGCGAACCTTTCGGCCGCTTCCGATCCGCCTCAAATCGAGCTTCAACCCCTTCTTGTGTCGTGGCTTGCACAATCTCAATCTCATCATGGTCTGAGATTTGGCGCACATACCCTCGCATCTGATTTCCACCCCCACTTTGCTGTGCATTGCGATAGGCCGCCACCACTTCACGCCAGAATAGGATTAGAATCAACCCAGTGACCACGAAAAGAACGAGTAGCGCATTGTTCACGTAGGCACCGTCCCTTGAGAATCAAAGGCCCACGATGAAACATACCCTTCTAAGAAGCCTCAAAGAGGCGAATCTACTGGAGTGCTTTGTCGCCATGGATGAGAATCGTAAACCCCGAACTGATTTGGTCGAAGACGACCCCTTCGCCCGAACGGTTCGCCCCGCCTCACATGCCGGTGTTAGAGACGATGGAAATTGGAGGTCGCAGAACCCCCCTCGTGTTGTTCAGGTTCAGTTCAGTCCATTCAACAGAGGCTTCACACAAACCTACCGTCCCGCCCCCACCCTTCACACGGGCTCTTTCTGGCATTTCTCTCAAACAGAATTGAAGGATCTTGGCATCTCCTTGGTTGCTTTTTCCCTAGGCCTTGCTTTCGTATTCAACGGCGGCGTTCTAGGTGGCATGCTCTCTTCAGGGCCTGCACTATTGTTGACCATACCATTATTTTTCATCGTTGGCTTGATTGCTTTCGGCCCCGCATTTATCATCCATGAATTGGCTCACAAATTCGTTGCCAAGTACTACGGTTGTTGGGCAGAATTCAGAGCGGACCCAGGGGGGCTGCGAACGGGCGTCCTGATTGCTTTCATCATCGGCTTCTTGTTCATGGCTCCCGGAGCAGTCATGGTTGCAGGTAACGTCAATCGCCGTCAGAATGGCATGATTGCTTTGGCCGGCCCCCTATCGAATCTTGTCTTGTGGGGGATTGGCCTCCCATTCTACGCCCTTTTCTCCGGAGACCCTTACATTGGACTCGTGACTGGGTTGTGGTTAACGGCAAATGCCATTTTGGGTGCGTTTAACATGCTTCCATTCGGACCACTCGATGGTCGCAAAATCAAAAATTGGTCTGAGCCCGTATTCTGGACTTTCCTGACCATATTCATTGCCTTGGCATACTACTCAATATTTAGTTCAGAAACGCTTGCCAACTTACTCTGATTGTAATTAGTCCACTAACATAAGCAGGCTGATGCAACCCCGAACAGACCATACGATGGTTCGAGACCAATTCGTTAAGACCAATTTTTTCCAAATAGAGTAGTCGAATCCTTCAGTCAATCGGCTGTGCGCAGGAACTGAGAAGACCCCAGTCAGACCCCAAAGTAGGACGACCAGAATCAAGCCAACATATGCCAGATAGCGACTCACATCCTCTACATACAGCACGATCCAAACAGCGCAGATGAGTTCAGGTATCATCCCAGGAAACACGATCCATCCCGTACGAGTGATATGCGACTTCTGGTAATCGGAATACTGCCCTTCTCCAATGACTGAAAATAGCGGATAATGGACGACCTGTACAAACCAGATAATGCCGACCATGTACAGAGTGGCCCCAGCATGAACCAGTAGAACGAATTGATCACTCATTGTCTCACCTGCGGAGATGGGGGTCGAATGGTTTCAACAATTGCCAGCATAGACAAGAATAATCTTCCTGACTGAACCCAATCATGTACCCATCTCATAAGTATGAATTCAGAATCGGTTGATGGTCCAAATGTAAGAAAATCATGGTTCCGTACCACGTCATCAAGTCGATTGAGTTAATCAAATTCTGTTGTCCAGTTCCGTAATCATTCTCCATCCAATACAACATCTCATCGATGGTATCACAGGTTTGATGATAGCAATCGTAACCGTCGACTAAACCCCCAAATCCAACCGTCACAGTATCAATTGCTTGGAATGACGCATGGTCACTTCGGGCCGTTGTCGCTTCATTGATGATGACACCTGCCTCACCAGAATCAGCCCAAGCACCCTTCAATTCACCATTCAGTACCGCCAACTGGTCTTCAACACCCAACGCATCGCCAGCCAACCATTCGGCAAGATACACCATCTTCGGCTGATTGATTGTATTTTCATCTGTATCCGGTCCGATGTAAACTCTGAACGGCCAGTTCTCTTGACTGGCAGGGTAAGACCCTCCTCCATCAGGGCCCACACGATCTGATGGTGTTCCATTGCCAGGCCAATTCACGCCACCCATGTCGATGTTGATGTAATTGGAGATTGTAATATCATCAGGAATATCTTCGACCCATGCAATACTGCCGCGCTTCCCCCCTTCTTCACTACTCCACAAACAGAACACAATCCCGCGCCGCGTTGGAATACTGAACATCGCTTCTGCCATATTCAAAACCACCGAGGTACCAACGGTGTTGTCATATGCGCCGACAAAGGTTCCGTAACCTCTAGGCGCACCCTGGTCAACCGGAGTAGGTGCGACAATGGGTGCAATATCGAAATGAGCACCAATCACCATCCACTCATCAGGGTACTCATAACCCTCTTTGTATGCGCAGATATTGTATGCTTCAGGATTCGCCTCAATGTATTGGAATCGATGCCTTTCGATGTTTTCATACCCATATTCAGTGAATTCCTGTACAAGGAAATCCGCACCACATTCGTAACCCGGACTCCCTGTACCTGCCCACCGATTCAAGTAACCCTTGGCCTGATCACAAGTATCGAAAGGATCGTACGTCTCATCGGAAATGACTGACAACATATCGAAAGTCTCGAGTCCGGAAACGATTCCTGTGCTGTGCGCACCCCCATCTTCGATCGAGACACCAGATGCTATCGGGCGTTCAACACCAACAAGCTTGATCGAAACAGAGCCCCCCGTCTCAGAACTATTCTTCAGTTGAGGAAGGCCACTTTCACGTTCTGCTTCGATGACTTCTACACCACGGGTTGCCTTCATCCCACCTTCACTCCAACTCTGCCACGAGACATTTCCTTCGCGGATTGGAAAGAAATCACGCCCAGATTCGCCAATCAGGACTGCAAAATAATCTGCTCGAGGAGGGATTAGAATAACGATCTCAGCATCTGCACCCTTTTCCAAATCCAAGATAGTTCCATTCTGCACATACCCTGTATCGGACTGCACCACGAGGTAGGGTATGAGCACCCTCATATCTCGATCAGCCTGAAAGTATACACTCTGAAAAATGCCCGCAGTTAACGGGTCAGGTGACACACCCAAGTCATCGGCGCCAAACCCTCCACCGTCATCGTTACCAAAGCACCCCTGAATACTCGCACTGAGCATTAGGAATACCAGCAGCAGTGGCAAAGCACATCTTCGCATCATCCTTCCGATTCTTGATGCCTTGTTGAAACCACCGCTTGCGCGCGAAGCGCTCTGACGACCTATTTGTAGAAAATCGAGCAACAAGTCAAGCTCCCATCAGCGGCACGAATATGTTCCATGTCAACACTCTGGGTGTTGAAGCCCGCAGCCTCGAGAATTCGTTGAGTTTCAGGATAGCCTGCAGATATCAATACATTCCCAGATTCAAAACCAATCATGTTGGCAGCATAGGCTTCGTCGTTTGGAACCCACAAAACCTCCACTCCCTCAGCCACAAGCTCGACGAATTGCTCTGGCACCATGTACCCTTCCGCGGTCACCAACATTCCAGGTCTAGGTGAGGAACAAATCGTCGTCAGATGCAAGGTGGATTCGGGCACTTGGAACACCATTGTAGGATAGCCACGTGTCAAGGCGACCCCCCTGAAGAATTCAATGCCGGCCATATTGGTTCGAGTGGAATGGCCTACCAAGAACCGATCATCGAAGAAGACAACATCACCACCGTCCATTTTCGCACCTTCGGGCATTTCGAACACTTCTAGGCATTTACCGAAGAAATCACGGATTGCAACCTGTTCACCCCTGCGGCTTGGATGCCCCATATGGGGGATGACAACGGCATCATCGATGACCACCCCAGCATCTTCGACAAACGTGCAATCTGGGAAATCATTGAGCCCAGGTAAAACCTCAACATTGACACCGTTTTCACGGAGTGCGGTGACATAATTTGCGTGCGCATCCTGACTTGCTCCAACATCGGTTGGACCGGTTCCAAAATAGCTGGCTAGGGCCTTGGTGAAGTTTGGCGAAATCTCCCGGGTCAATGCCCGAGACCGCTTTCTTTGGCTCCAATCAGCAGCCATCGATTACAGTCCGAACGAAGTCGTCTCATAACCGTTGGTATTGGTCAAACATTCAGTCAATTTTCCACTATATGGAAATAAATAACCAAAAATAAGCAATATTATGGAACCTGGTTGGTGCAGAGGGCAGGATTTGAACCTGCGAACCACTGAGGACTAGGACCTCATCCTAGCGCCGTTGACCAAGCTTGGCAACCTCTGCAAGTGTAACCTTGCGACCGGCCCTATTCTTATCAAAGCGACGGGGTTAATTTGGGCGATATCAAGACAACCCCGCACCTCAAGTAGGGGTTCCGCACCCGCTCAACCAGATGTCCACTGAACGCATCCCCATGGGCCGCATGTTCATCGATGATGAAATGCTGGAAACAGCGAACCGCATTCTCGCATCCGGCCAGTGGATCAAAGGTCCTGAATCGAAAGCATTTGGCGCTGAATGGGCTACTTATTGCGGTGCACTCGGTGGAACGCCTTGCAGCAACGGCTCTGTCGCTCTCATCGCTGCACTTCACGCATTGGATGTTGGACATGGCGACGAAGTCATCGTCCCCAGTCACACCTACATTGCCAGTGCGACCTGCATCAACATGGTGGGTGCAACTCCCAAATTTGTCGAGGTTGAAGAGGACTACTACACCCTCGACCCCGTTGCGCTTGAAGCCGCTATCACCCCCACGACCAAAGCCATCATCGGAGTTCATCTATACGGCCAACCGATGGACCCTGCAATTTTTGAAATCGCATCCAAGCATGGCTTACCTGTCATTGAAGATTCAGCTCAGGGCCATGGTGGCTCATTAAACGGTCAACGAATCGGCTCATTCGGAGACATCGCCACGTTCTCTTTCTTCCCAAGCAAAAACATGGCTGTGGGTGGAGACGGGGGGGCGATCATCACCACGCGTGAAGACCTCATCCAACGAGTATCGACCTTCATCGACCACGGTCGTTCAGACAAATATCGCAACGACGTATTGGGTACCAATTTCCGGCTTTCAGAAATCCAGTGCGGCGTGGGTCGAATTCAACTCAAACACTTGGACAACTGGGTGGCACGTCGAAATGAAATCGCCGCTCGCTACAACGCCGTATTCTCTGAAATACCACACATTAAGCATCCACAAGTTCGACCTGGTGCAGTACACGCATGGCATCAATACGTGCTACGTGTGGGCGATCGTGAAGCTTTCCAAGCACACATGAATGAGATGAATATCTCTACGGGGATTCACTATCCAATTCCTTGCCACTTGCAACCTGTCTATGCAGACCACCCTCAAGGAACAGAGGGTTCACTTCCATTGACCGAAGCGATTTGCAGCGACATTGTCAGCATCCCTGTGATGCCACTATTGACTGACGAGGAAGTTGATCGGGTAATCGAAGCCGTACAAACTTGGCAACCTTAGTTCCAATCATCTTGCCAATCACACCAAGGATCCCGAGCCAGTGAACCATTGCCAAATCGCTCATCACTGGTCACATCCTCACCAATCCAATTGGGCTTCGTGAATACATGCTCGACACTGGGAACTTCAAGTTCAGCCAGTACCAATCCATGGTTGTCTCCCTCAAAGACATCAATCTCCCAAACCAAACCATCTTCCGCAGGAATGTTGTATCGATTTTTCATCACGAATGGAAATCGAAACGAGGTCACCAAATCCTGAACATCCTCTTTCAGTACCTCAAATTCCCACTCGGCGCGACTGTAATTCACCATCTCTCCTTTCACAGTCACGAATGCTTGGTGTTCCCGAAGGCGGATTCGAGGCGTCACCTTACTTTCTTCAATCAGATTAGTCAGCCCTGCAACCGCATCCGCTGGTAATTTTTTGACCAATACGCGACCGTCAAAGCAGAGATCTCCATCGACCAACTCGATTTTCCATTTTGGCAAATAGCATTGGATGATTTTTGAAGGCCGACCCAATGCCGGGAGCGCGGCTGCATCTGGAATGAAATAGCGATACTCGATTTCCACCGAGTTGCCGCCCATATGATGTGGTTACAGTAGAGGGACTTTGAGCCTGATGCAACCCACCCTTTCAAGCGAAGACCACGCCTCGCAAAACCATGGGAGAGCCGAAAATTCACTCCAGCGGAATCGTAGACGTTGATTTCGGTGAAGGCGTCACTCTTGTCGAACCGGTGAATCTGTATGGGTGTATGCTGGCAGACGGTGTATTCGTTGGACCGTTTGTAGAAATCCAGCGCAGAGTCAGTATTGGAGCAAGAACTAGGGTTCAATCTCATGCCTTCATCTGCGAACTCGTCACCATTGGAGAGGACTGTTTCATCAGCCATGGTGCGATGTTCATCAATGACCCTTTCAAGATTGGAGGTCCCGCCCGCGGGGACCAGACACAGTGGAAAGAAACCCATATCGGCAATCGTGTCAGTATTGGAACCAACGCCACCATCATGCCTGTGAAAATTTGTGATGACGTGGTCATTGGTGCCGGGAGTGTGGTGACCAAGGACATCACTGAATCAGGAACCTATGCAGGCAACCCCGCTCGTCGCATGTCGTAGGTGTCTCTATGTCTAGGCTGGCAAAAATCGCTGAACATCCTTTGATGAAGTCGTTCATTCTGTTCTCGATTTTTCGCGCCTTCTATGGGACAGGCATCTTAGTGGCGACCTATTTCATCGACCGCAAAACCTCAATTCCTTGGTGGTTATTCCTTCTCTTCTCGATGATATTTTCACGATTTTTATTTCGCTTAATCAAACAAAAGAGGGGCAACTCCGATGAGTAAACCCAACGACTCTTACACGTTTCCAAGAACCGGACACATCGTGCGCAACCGAGGCGTCCTTGCAGCGATGACCAACAAACAGAGTCATGCCGACGGAACCCTTTCCGACGAGGAGATCAATTGGCTTGTCAAGCGTGCAGAAGGCGGTTTTGGGATCATCACCACCGCCGCAACACACGTGGTTTCAGAGGGCCAAGGGTGGGATGGTGAGATGGGAGTATGGGGTGACCACCAATTGCCTGGTCTCACGCGCATGGCAGACGAAATCAGAGGTTATGGTTCAATCTCGTTGGCACAAATTTTCCACGGTGGAATGCGTTGCCCCCAGCGTCTCACATCGGTTCAACCCGTCTCTCCAAGTGTGAACCCGACTAACGATTCTGATAATGGGAAAACACGAGAATTGGAAGAATCGGAAATTGAAGCTCTCATCGACGCCTTCGCCATGGCAGCTGTCCGCTGTGAAAAAGCCGGTTTCGATGGCGTGGAAATCCACGGAGCTCACGGGTACTTGATTTGTCAATTCCTTGGAACTGAGACCAATCGAAGGAACGATCGATGGGGGGGGTCACTGGAAAACCGGGCCCGGTTTCTACTGACAATCATCGAAAGAATTCGACAATTGACGAGAGAATCATTTCTGGTAGGGGTCCGCATCTCTCCAGAATACAATCAGATAGGAGTCGTATTGGAAGACTCTCTAGATTTAGTGGATCTATTGGCCGAATCTGAAATCGATTTCTTGCATATTTCGTGTTGGGATTGCTTCACACCACCGACACACAGTGACGATCCGCGAATGGTAACGGAGATTTTTGCAGAGCGATTGGATAATCGCTTACCGTTGATTAGTTGCGGAGCAGCTTGGTCGACCAAACACGCCCAACAAATCATGGAACAAGGTGCCGATTTGGTCGGAGTAGCGCGGGCCGCCATCGGCCATTCGGATTGGGCGAGCCATTTGGACAATCCCGATTATGAACCACAGCGCCCCCCATTTACATCCGAATACCTTCTTTCCCAAGCCCTCAGTGAGAAATTCATCGAATACATGCGCAATTGGAAAGATTTTGTCGAATAGGACGGCCGGGCACATCGTTATAACTCGTAAGATGTCAATGAAATTGTGTCTGGTGAAGTTAGAGAGCAATACTCCCCACCTGAGCCGATTATCGTATCCAGTCGGCTAAACATCCCTGAACCGGTCCTAGGTCCTTCAAAGCAACATCTTACACAAAAAAAATTCGAAGATGAAATCGTCAATCCAACATATCCAATTGTATCGCCGCTCTCTTTTGAGCCCGAAAACGACCCTAGAACGACCGCAACCTTCGTTTTCATTGTCGGGACGGCTGTTGCATTGATGATTTGGTCCATCGAGGGCGGTGGGGGATTTGCCATGTGCTTTTGGCATTTGGTTGTGTTACCAATCGGTTGTACCTACACTTATTCATACAAAAAAATGAAGCAAGAGTGGGAGAAAGAACACGGTATTTACAATGCTTCAGAAGAGAGCAAAAACATGATTGAGAACATCATCATCAGCCTGTTGCTAGTCTGTGTGTTCACCCTTCTAATCGTATATGCCATGCCCATTTTATTCGTCATAGTTCTGATGTAAATCAAGCGTTTTCAAGACAGACCGGATGGGTACATTCGGGCACTTGGTAATACTGTCGGGTCTCAGGGTCAAAGACGTCGAGTTGCAATGTTGAACCTGCATTATTTACCGTCACAATTGACGACGCTGCAGATGGCAAGTAATCCTCACCTGTACTCATCAGACTCAAACGGATGGTATGTCCTGCAGCCACTTCAACATCCATCGGGAAGAATTCCATTAGGGCCGTAATTTCCTCAAAAGGTGCGCCCCAAGACTGCTCATCCGAACCTCCAGCGTGATATCTGAGATCCATAATTGCGTGTCCAATATGAATGCAGGTTGAACCATCACAATCTTCCAGCAGAGCGTAGATTTGACCACCTACGGTCATGGTGTTGACATTGACATGGAGGCGAGGAAGTCCACCGAAATACAAGTCGTCTTCGAGTGGCGGAGTCTCGTAAACAGGTCCCGAATTTGCATCAGGCAAGATGGTGTTTGAGCCCCCCGCTGCGGCGAGTTCAGTACTGCCCAACTCCCACAAAATCTCAGTGGTCTCCGTCATCGGATATCGATCTTCCAAGCGCCACGAACCTTGGTTCGATTGAATCTCTACACCCAACCACGGTTTTTCACCCTCGTCCTTGAGGTAATAGGTGAACCATTCTAGCAAATCTTGCATCCAATCCATTCGGACCATTTCGGGGTAAGCCTCGATACCCCGTCCAACACCGCTCCGATCGAACATGATATCGGGCCGATCCGGATAATCGTGATCCCACTGTCCGAACAATCCCTTGGCTTCGATGCCGCGGTCATATAGCAGATTGATTGTAGGGACTGCCATGTGCGGGTCGACGTTCCAATCATGCATTCCTTGAATCAAGTATACACTACCTTCGTAGTTGTCCAAGACACGATCGAGGAAATATCGCTCAGCCCAGTAGGTCCCTGCGGCTTCACTGCCCCACATCCACGCAGAAACACCCGTCCCAGGACCGATAATGTAGTCAGGACATGCATTTTGTAAATCCTCCTCATCACCATCAATCCCATAACTTCCGTACACACCATTGTGCATAATGGGCGCTCGAGCCTCACTACTTCCATTTCTCCACATCAATTCCATGACTCCAATAAGACCTGAAATCGGGACAATGGTGGCAAGGTGCTCATTGCCAAACATCGCCGCCTGCCAGGGTGTGCTTCCATCATATGATTTGCCAATCATCGCAACCTTGCCATTGCTCCATTCTTGAGTGCCCAACCAAGTCACGGCCGCATCCACTCCAAGCTGCTCAGCATTCCCCATCAAGTCCATGCAATGATTCGAGCGTCCGGTGCCCATGACCGCAACCTGAGCGAATGCATATCCATGAGGCACAATTTGTTCGATGATCATTTCACCAAGCCAAGCCCCAGGCTCTTCAATCCCGGGAGTGCTAACAGAGGCTTCATCAAAATAAGGTCCGAATTCAGCGATGACAGGAACGGTAACACCCTCCTCAACCAATGGGATCCATACAGCGAGACTGACCTTTCCATTGGGTGCTGCACCCCCTTCCTCAAGCGGCAGATCGAACTCGACAAAGTGGTGCGTTCCACTCCACAAACTCTCTCCGTTTGGACCGGTTAGTGATCCGTTGTTCAAAACATAGGAGTGTGCATCATCGGTTACGAAATCGACGAGATGCCGCTCCCAGATTGGTGGATAGTCTCCAATTTGATCCTTGGAAATTTGGTTGACAAGTGAAGAGGTCAAGATTTGACTCACGAGTAAGGCAACAATTCCGATGGCCACCAACCCACTCAATGCCCATCTTCCAGCCTTACGAAACCTCTTCCCTGGTGTGAAAAAATCGACAGCTTCAGAGACGATGACCGCCTCCAGGATTTCATCGACCAAATCATCACCCTTGTTCGGCCGTAAAGGCGCCCCCCACATCAGGCTAACGATTTCGGCAACGTTACATTGTTACCCATTTTCATCGTCTTTTCGTACGTTTGAATTTAACGCCAACCAGCTTTAATTGCCGATTGAACCGCATCTACCACCGTCTCATCAAGCGGCAACCACTCCATCTTTAGATCATCCATTGCAGGTTGAACATCGTAACTACACGTCGTTCCGATGTTTTTTCGAACCCAAGCAAACGAAAGCTGTGGGTGAAATATGGATAGCAAGTACGTCAAGGATTTTGTCAACACGATCTTGGCCCACTTTCGTTCAGGCACCTGCTGTCGTAAGAGTTTGGCAATTTCAGGCATCCATAAGGATTCATTGTAGACAATGTAGCGCCCACCATCGGGACCCATTGTGAGTGCTTTGACATGTGCTTTAGCTACATCGCGAACATCGACAATATTGACATGCATCTTGACCAAAAATGGATATTTTCGTTTCATTAGATGATCCAGAATCGTCATTGAACCTTCGAGGTGTCGCTCCGCCATCACCGGCCCAAAGACAACGCATGGATTGATGGAAACATACCGAGGTTTCTCTGACTCCAACTTCGACGTAACCCAACCTCTTGCGAGCATTTCTGCCCCCGCCTTAGCATAGCCGTATGCATTTGAGTCAACGGATGCATCGTCACACCAATCTTCGTAATTGAAAACCCGACCACTCTTGAAGTGAGTCTGCCTCACGGCCGCCACCGACGATGTGTGCACAATCCGGTTTACACCACCTACAGCATCGATTGCACCGAGGAGATTTTGAGTGCCTTGGATCGATGGATCAACCACTTGAGTTTGCGCATCATCGACGCCGACATATAGGGCAGCAGCGCAGTGAATCACATCCTCACAACCTTTCACAGCAGGAATCACAGATTCGGATGAAAGCAAGTCCATCTGTACAATTTCCAAACGTTCTGCTCCGGGTAAATTTTTGAGAAATTCAGCATTTGTGGGATTGCGTACAGTCCCCCGGACCGAGAACCCCTGCTCCAACAACTCACGAACAACATGTGAACCGATGAAGCCAGCCGCGCCCGTAACCAATACTGTACCTGACATGAAGCGACGTCATGGCGGCACATCATCAATCAATCGAAACCACTCGCTCTTCGCGCATTGCAATATCTGCCGCGTAAGCGATGAGGTGACTGTTGATTGAATCGGATAACCCCGTCGTTGAAATCGACCCCCCTTCGCCCCTGACAACACTAAGGAAATCGGCAACCAGACGCAGATCTCCTCCGCCATGGTGGTCTCCTTGCAAGTCGACATTGACCTCCTCAACCAGTGCCTCAGTCCCTGCGGTTGCACCGGGCTTGGACAAGGTAAATTTCCCTTCGATCATGTCTCCGTAAATCTCTCCTTTTGTTCCTGTAAGTTGAATTCGTCTAACCCCCTTAGCCGAGTTGGTGACCATATCATGAGTGGCAACACAACCATCCTCAAACTCAACAATCACTGACTGCCGATCGACAACATCATTGTCGCAACACCATACACAGCGACCATATTCAGACTCAGCAATGTGGGTCAACTTTTGCTGTACATCGACTTCTTCTCCAGATTCGTATGCAGCTTCTCCAGCCAGCGCATAGAACGGCCACCACCCATTGTCAACATGGTGGCGTAGTGCGGAGTATTCACAACCCCGCTCGATTTTGCAATCACTACAATACGAAGAGTTCCCCTCAGGAGCGTTTTCACGCGTGAAGAAGTGCCTACCTCCAAAGGAAGCAACCTTCTTTGGTTGTATACCCGACTTGAACCAACAGAGTAGATCCAAGTCATGACAGCACTTTGCCAATAGCATAGGATTGACATCTCTACGATTCCATTTCCCTCGGATGAAAGCTACCGCCATGTGATGGTAGGATACATTCTCTGTAGAGTGGATATGGATAATATCTCCAATATCTCCTCGTGCAACCCGCTCTTTGATTGCGAGATAGAACGGTGCATATCGTAGAACGTGACAAATCACAACCGTCCGTCCAGTTTTTTCTACGACCTCTTCAAGCGCTCTCAACTCATCTTTACT
>DAHO01000084.1:9408-10227 GCA_002498455.1 Euryarchaeota archaeon UBA602 | reverse complement strand
TCATTCAAATCACCTTGAACTTCAATGGTCAGATCGTATTCTGATAGCTCCGCAGCCTCTCCTTGCAAAAATAATGGTAAGGCTATGAATATGGCAGGGAAAATCATCAATGGAACCAAGATCATGGCCAATACAGTTCGCCAATCTCGAATGAAATCAATCAGTTCTTTCTTTGCAACGACGATTACACGGGCATACTTCATCCCCGTCATCAAGCACCACCTCGGGTTAACATTCGTCTCCATGCTCGTGCTAGTTTGCCTTCTTCCTCAGCAGTTTCAACACGTGAATCATCGTCTGTGAGAGCAACATAGGCCTCCTCAAGATCAGTGGTTTGAGTTTCTTCTAACAAAGCATTCGGGGTGCCTTGGGCTCGAATGGTGCCATTGTGGATGATGATGATGCGGTCACAAACCTGTTGTGCTTCCGCCAGATTATGTGTACTGTAGATGACGGTTCCACCTTCATCGCCAAGTTTCCTGACGAGTTTTCGTACCATACGCGCACTTGTAACATCAAGCCCACCTGTTGGTTCATCGAGCAGCAGTATCTTGGGACCATGCGATAAAGCACGCAATAGCGCTGTTTTTTGACGCATCCCTCGCGAAAATCCTCGAGTCGAGCGATGTAAATCTTGGTCAAAATTGAGCAATTTTGCAAATCGCTCTGTCCGGGTCCATGCCATTTCATCGTCAACACCACTCAATCGACTGTGGTAACGAATATTTTCCCAAGCGGTCAATCTAGCATACAGCCCTGTCGCTTCAGGAACAACGCCAACATGCTCCCTCATTTTGTGAATCTCCACCGAATTTCCAT
>DAHO01000084.1:2771-9015 GCA_002498455.1 Euryarchaeota archaeon UBA602 | reverse complement strand
AGTAGTGTGGTTTTGCCAGCACCATTTCCACCGACAAGTCCAACCACTTCACCTGAGTCAAAATGCAAATCTACGTTTTGCAAAGCCGTGACATCTTTGAACGACTTTGTGACACCTGAAACCGTCAGCAATGTATTGGACACATCGACACCTCAGTGTGTAACATTCTCAACCAGTTCGACCAAGACTCCCCCCGTGCTAGATGGGTGCACGAAAGCGATTTTTGACCCATGTGCACCATCAACAGGAGTTTCATGAATCATGCGTATGCCTTCACTCATCAGTCGTCGGATGGTATCCTCTAACCCATCGACCTCAAATGCGAGTTGCTGAATACCTGGGCCACGCTTATTGAGGAATTTCCCGATGGGGGTATCTTCACCCAATGGCTCAAGCAACTCTACCTTCGGCTCAGACCCCGAGCTCGTACCGAAAAATCGAATATTGACACCTTGCTCAACATTGGTTTCATCAGTGCCTTGGATTAACCCGAGTACATTCCAAAATTTACTGGCCTGCTCTATGTCCTCGGTCGCGATACCAATGTGATCTAATCTGATGCCCATTGAAATCCCTCAAAATCCACTGGGTGCAGACCATGTGCCAAACACAACCTTCATCGCATTCATAATCTCACCAACGGTGCAATAAACACGTACTGCGTGTAAAATTAGGGGAAACAAATTGTCATTGGAAGCAGCAGCTTCGGTAATTGAATTCAGCGCGTTCTGGACAAGTTTCTCGTCACGCATATTTCTGAGTGTATGCATCTTTTCCTGCTGCATATCCGCAATCGTCGAATCTATTTCTTGGCCCTCGATATCAATTTCTTCATCCATCAAAGCGTGATTGACACCGACCACTTTGCGTTCAAGTCGTTCGATGTCTTGCATCTGTTTCCACGCAGAATCATGAATTCTACGCTGCTGATATCCATTTTTTAGAGCGATAAGCGCACCGCCCATCGAATCAATTTCTTGGATCAATTCATGTGCCTGAGAATAAATCATTTCTGTGAGTTTCTCTACATGATATGAACCGGCCAGTGGATCAACAACATCAGCGACTCCCGTCTCTTCTGCCAAAATCTGCTGTGTTCGCAAAGCGATTGTGGCACTCTGATCGGTCGGTAATCCGATGGCTTCGTCATAGGAATTGGTGTGCAACGACTGAGTCCCACCAAGTACAGCCGAAAGCGCCTGGTAAGACACTCGAGTGACATTGTTCAGTGGTTGTTGTGCAGTCAGGGTCACACCTGCGGTTTGTGTGTGGAATCGTAGCATGGTTGATTTTTGATTCTGCGGCTTGTAACGCTCAGTCATGAGTGTATACCAGAGCTTTCTTGCCGCACGGAATTTCGCGACTTCCTCAAAGAAATCATTGTGACAACCAAAGAAGAACGACAGCCTTGGAGCAAAATCGTCGACATCCATTCCAGATTCGATGGCTGCATCAACGTAGGCCAAAGCATTCGATAGCGTAAATGCCACTTCCTCAACGGCAGTTGCTCCCGCTTCCCGAATGTGATAACCTGAGATGCTAATGGTGTTCCATTGAGGGTGATGATCTGCACAATGATTCATCAAATCTGTAATCAAACGCATACTCTGCTCTGGTGGAAAAACATGTGTTCCGCGTGCAATGTATTCCTTCAGTATGTCATTTTGTACAGTCCCACGAATTTTACGTGAATCTCCACCTTGCTCTTCACAAACAGCAACATAGAGCGCAAGTAAGATGATTGCAGAACTATTGATGGTCATCGAAGTTGATACGGTATCTAACTGGATTTTGTCGAAGAGTGCTCGCATATCCAATATTGAATCAATCGCTACACCGACTCGTCCAACTTCACCGAAACTGAGTGGATCTTCACTATCCATGCCCAATTGTGTAGGCAAATCAAATGCGACTGAAAGTCCGCTTTGTCCCCTAGCGAGTAGGGTATGAAAGCGCTCATTGGTATGCTCAGCACTGCTGAAACCAGCATATTGTCGCATGGTCCAATACCTGCTTCTGTACATGGTTTCATGCACACCGCGGGTAAACGGTGGTAGGCCCGGCAACTCTGAATTCGTCACCACATCAGTTCCTGATGGCACAGGCGAGATGGGCAATCCACCAAGGGTCTCAAAGTGCTCTTTGCGCAACTTCACGAGGACTCCTCAGCAGTTACGAAGGGGTCAAGACCTTCAATCGTTCCGTTAATCAGAGCCACAACACGATTTATCGATATTACAAGAAGGGTTAGTTCCTTCGGTTGTTTTTTCAGATTCGTGTTGAACACCACCGGGTCCGTGTACATGTCCATGGGCGATTTCACTTTCGTCAGCTGGACGTACTCCAACAACCTCCACATCAAATTGTAGGGTCTTTCCTGACATTGGTGGATTGAAATCACACTTAATACTGGAATCAGTAATTGCAACAATTCTGAATGGACCGGCATCTGACATCAACATCATGCCCAAATCGATGGGCATATCTGCAGGGAACATCGAACGCGGCACTTCTTGGATTAGTGCATCTGAGGGGTGGCCATATGCATCCTCGGGTTCAAGGGTGAATGATCTGGTTTCGCCAGTCTCTGCACCCATAATCTCCCTTTCAAAACCGGGTATCATCTGCTGGTGACCCACCAAAAAGGTCAATGGGTCACCTTGACGGCTTGTATCAAACATTTCTCCACTATCCGGAAATGTACCCGTGTAGTGTACGGTTGCGACGGTATTTGCATCTATTTTTGTCATATTATCACCTACGTGTTGTTAATGAATCGATTAATTTCTCGATTCGAGCATAGCAGGATTCTGTGATTACTCCCGCTTTGAGTTTATCATCCAAGAACGATTTTGCTTCATCTACACCCTGACGCTGCCCTTTCGCCATCGTCTGACTTAGGACATTTGAGCGGTGCTCATCTTCCACACCTTCTTCCTCCAAAATCCGTCTCAAGTCATACTTGAATTCCATGGATTTACCCTGATCTAATTTTTTAATACGCTTGGTTGGACCTTGAGGGCGATTCCGTTTACCCTGTCGCCCACCTCTGCGCTGCTGACCACTTGGTTTCGTCTGTTTCTTGAACGGGTTAGATGGCTCTTTTTTGGTTTTAACTTCGTCTTTTGCCAATTGTGTTTCTGTGGCTTTGAGGCGAGTGGCTTCAATCAATTCACGTGCTCGCTCATCGGTTTTTTTCTGTGCATCAGTGGAAGCAACTTGAGATTTCTTCCTCAAACCGACACTCTTCCCGGCTCGTGCAGGAGCCGCTGGGGCCGAAGGTTTCGATGGTGTAGTTTTCATTCCACCACTGGGCGCAATCGGAGGTGCTGTGGGTTTTTTTCCTGGCGGTGCCGGGGGTCCAGATTGACCTCTGGGTCGGCCACCCTTACGCCCTCCACGAGGACTATTTCGAGGTTCATTTGCAGACTTTCTAGGGTTCTTGAAGGGGTTTGATGGTTCGTCCTTAGCACCCAAGTGAATCTTGCCTCCAACCGGACCTCAAACCCACCCGCAATAAGGGTTGGCTTCCGGGCTTCGCTTAATTCCAGAGAATCGGAGTTTCATCAGTACGCAAATCTTGCCTAACTCCTGAATCATTCAACTGAGTCGGCTCCCCCCACAACAATTGCAATCGTCCAAGTGTAGCAATCATGCTACCATTGTCCACACAGAGAGGCTTAATCGGGACATGTGACGTGGAATATCGATCCTTAGACATCGTATCACACATCCCTCGTAAACGCTCATTACAGGCCACTCCACCACCCAGCAGTAACTCTGATTTCCCTGCATGCGCCATTGCGCGCTCAGCAACTTCAACACAGGCAGCAAATGCATGCTCCTGTAGTGACCAACAAACCGCTTCCAATGGCTTACCCTTTTCGACAAGATTCAGGGCAGCGTTTAGAATGCCTGAAAATGCCAAGTCCATTCCTTGTACTGCATACGGTAATTCAAGTCCTTCAAGACTAGCCTCCGGGTTATCTTCGAGCCACTGATTTGCCAACTGCTCAATTTTTGGACCACCGGGGAAAGGGATTCCTTGCTCCCTTGCAAATTTATCCAACATATTGCCAATACCGATATCCAACGTTTCACCTAAAACGCGATATCGGCCATCTAATCGTGCGATAACCTGTGTATTACCACCACTTGCATACAATAACACCGGATCATCGCAACCGCAGCGCTCTCGACCCACTTCAATATGTGCGACACAGTGGTTTACACCAACCAATGGCACATCCAATTTAGTGGCCAAAGAACGCGCTACAGAGGCCCCAATACGCAAACACGGTCCAAGTCCTGGTCCCTGCGAGAATGCAATGGCTTTCACTTGGTTAATGTCCACTTCTTCGTCCAACAGTTGAGCCAAAATTCCACCTGCACGCTCAGCATGATGGTCAGCAGCCTCGCGTGGATGGATGCCTCCCTTGACCGGACGGACAAATGCTGAAATCGACTTGCCCGGTACACCCAAACCGTCGACCCAACCTATCGAGAATGTATGAGCAGTCGATTCAATTCCAAGAACGATTCCACCAACATCACGACTACGATTTGCATCGCAAGAAGGCGGTGATGCTTCCAGAACCATGCTTGCCGCATTAGGCACACCCTTTCAAGCCTGATGGATTACGCAATGTTATGGCACCAGATACGCGGCGACAAATATTCGTCAATGCTGGACCCATTGCCCAAATGTCAACTTCAGAGGTAAACAAGCCATTGGTCGGCCAACAAATGTCATCCGAAGACCAAATTTTACCCGCTGGAATGGGCTTTGTAGTCGTAGATGGATTCTTTTCTCAGATCTCAGCCACTGAGGAACTGATATCGGAATATAGTGGTCATGAGATCTATGACTTACAAGGGCGAGCGATCATTCCAGGATTTGTTGATGCACATACACATTTGCTGTGGTCAGGGGATCGCTCTGCAGAAATGAGAATGCGGCAACGAGGCCTGAGCTATACCGAAATTGCAGCTGCTGGTGGGGGGATTCGATATACGGTAGACAAGACAAGAGAATGCATGGATTTTGAGTCCATAGCTGAGTCTAGGATTCGAACAGCAATCTCACTGGGAACCACGTCGATCGAAGTGAAATCGGGATACGGACTAGATACAGTGACTGAGTTAAGAATGCTCGAAGCATATGCTAGTATGAAAGAGAAGTTTAGCGATATGACAATTCACATCACATGGATGGGTGCGCATGACATCCCATCTGATCAGATTCGAAAGGAGTATGTTGATTCTCTACTAAACGATCAGTTACCAGCAGTTCTCGACCAGGGTGTCGCCGATTCCGTGGATGTATTTTGTGAACCGGGATGGTTTACGCTTGAAGATACAGAGGACATCTGTAAGGCTGCTGTTGACGGAGGTCTATCAGTCAGATTGCATGTCGATGAATTTGTTGATGGAAGCGGACTCAACTTGGCGGCTGAGCTCGGGGCCCGCACAGCAGATCACGCAATTCATTCTGATGAAGACGCGCGTGCCAAGGCCGCGGCTGCCGGCACAGTGCAGGGGTTTTTGCCCGGTACACCTTATGTGTTAGGCAGTAATCACTGGCCTCCTGCAAAAGAATGTGTGGAAAATGAGTGGGCATGGAGCCTAGCATCCGATTACAACCCAAACTGTCAGTCACTATCACTGCCCATGGCTGGTTCACTCGCTGCTCATCGCATGGGTGTCGACCCATTGGAAGCTTTAGCAGCTGCAACACGAAATCCTGCGACCACTTTGACCGAAGGAAAATTGGTCGATGGGATTATTGAGATTGGTGTTAAAGCGAATTTCAATATTCTTCACTCCCATCTAATCGAATCTTGGTGCCAGACCCCGGGACAATCGCCGATCTCGGAGACCTATATCATGGGTGAACGATATAAGTAATTTAGAAAAATTACAAAATATAAACACTTTCTGAGTTTTATTATGTTATTTCATAATTTGACTCAATACATTGTATGAGAAATTGTGAAATCTCCTGATCTTTGGAAAAGTAGCACGCCTCCAGTGCTGATAATCCATGTTATCAGCCCTAAACTAACGAACTACTCGAAACATCGGCTTGCAGTACCCCGTTTAGAAACCTAATCGACAGATTTTGCTCTATTTGATGCTTCTACCCTAGACTATGGGCATTGGAAATGGTGGTGGGCCCGGCCAGAATTGAACTGGCGATCTTCGCCATGTCAAGGCGACGTCATAACCCCTAGACCACGGGCCC
>DAHO01000084.1:0-2535 GCA_002498455.1 Euryarchaeota archaeon UBA602 | reverse complement strand
CGGCCAGAATTGAACTGGCGATCTTCGCCATGTCAAGGCGACGTCATAACCCCTAGACCACGGGCCCTTGTTCCGTCTCGTGAACCGTACTGTTTATGGATGATTCGTATATGGTCGGTCAAATCACCCAACGATCTTCGAGATCTTTCCATCGCATCCAGCTTGAGAGCAAGTTCCTCCTACACGCTTTCGTCCATTGCCCATGGTGAAATGTTTCACATCCTGGATTGGGCCGTATGTTTTGCATTTCAGACAAAATCCCTCATACTCAGCCATGCTATCATACCGGTGAAATGACGGTGGAATATGAACGATTCGCAAAACACGACATATTATGAAATAATGATATTCATTAATCCAATAAATAAATCTAAAGATTAACATTGATTCGTTAATACTGTTAATTCAATATATACTCGATTCGCAATCTTCCCGCACCCTTACTTTTCACGCGGGTAATCTCGACAGGTGGAATGTCACCTGTTTGCAAAACATGGGTTCCGGCACACGGGCAGACATCTAAATCTCCAATCGAAATTGTGCGCCATACATCGATATTTGGGGGCATTCGGTCCATGTTGATCCGTACCAAAGGGTCCTTGATTAACTCTTGAGATGGTCTGAAGTCCATCTTCACGGACATGTTGTCTTCAATGGCCAGATTGACCATGTCAGACATATAATCGGCTTCGAAAGCATCTCGATTCTCGAATTGCAAATCGATTCGTGTGCGATCAAAACCAATTTGATTGCCGACTGTTTGTGCCCCCCACTCTTCGTTCGCAAGGGCACTAAAAAGGTGCTGAGCGGTATGCATTGCCGATAATTGATTCCGCCATAACGTATCAATCGTACACTCGACCTGATCGCCAACGTTGGGTGTTCCCGACATGTCGGTAATGTAATGCAAAACCGAATCTCGTTTTCGTACGTCGACCACTTTACACTCAAAATCAGTACCAACCATGACTCCCTTATCGGCAGGTTGTCCACCGCCCTGTGGGTAGTAACCGGTCGACTGAAGCTCTATTCGATCATCTGAAACTGAAGTAATTGTGCTCTTAAATGAGTTTGGATTCACGCCTGGGTGCTGTTCAAGATGTAGCAACTTCGTCATCATCATCACCCAATCCAAAATCGATGCTCGCACCTTCCCACTCGCTCACTACATCCTCATCGCCTTCGAAAAATTCCTCTGGAATTTCCCCCCTCGGGTCGATACTGTAGAAACCGGGGTCACGTGGCTCCTCAACAACAGGCGCTCTACTCACTCGCTCCTCCACAGGAATGCGCTCTTCGGCATCGACAATAGGCATGTGAAATGAACCACATTCCAAACATCGTGGTGTCCCACGGGGTGCTAAACATGAGCATGAGGGGCAATATGCAAGGTTATCGAAGGCCCCAAGCGGGTCTTCTTCTTCTGTCAAGATTCCACCTCAGTCATCTTCGGCCATGAACAACGAATCAAAGTCGACTTCCACTTCTTCTCCATTGTCCAACTTTACAACAACGTATTCATCATCATCTTCTTCGATGAATTCAATGATTTCACCATAGCCTTCCTCGCCATCTTCGAGCTCAACTCCGACGCGATCACCAACATCAATGCCTTCATCATCATCGTCGTCATCGTCATCGTCATCGTCTTCGTCGTCATCGTCGTCGTCTTCGTCGTCATCGTCGTCGTCTTCGTCGTCATCGTCTTCGTCGTCATCATCATCATCCGATTCACTGGATTTTTCATCGGCTTTAGCGGGTTCAGATTCATCTTCGGTATCCTCTCCTTCGGTGGTCTTCTTTCGACGATATTGCACACGCATTTCCTTAATTTTCATTTGTAAGAAAGCGATGCCACCCATCCCAATGAGTCCTAAAATCATGAACATGATCCCATCCCAATAGAATCCTGCAGGCATTGAAGATGCGCCTTTCTCACCTGCAAACGGTGTGAGGGAATTCTTGCACCCTCCAACTTGAATGTCATTGTCACAGGGGTATATCTCGTTGACTTCTATGACATCTACAACCGTCGTCCAACCCTGTTCGTTTTCTCCAAGCACTTGGTGGGGCATATCGCCATTGTATGCAATGTTTCCACCGCTGCCGTCAACGATTAGTCCCATACCATTGACAATCCAAATTCCGATAAACAGTGCCCCTAGAGTGTACAAAATTGGGAACATATTCTCATAGTGGCGCATCATAAATCGTTGCCATTGGGCAGGACCATCACTTGTGATTAATTTAGCCTTGGAATCCTCCACATCTTCAGTGAATTGATCTTCATCACTGTCGATGTCTTTGAACGGTAAATCTCCTCCATCGTCCTCATCGGCTACTTCTTCGACTTCTTCAGCTTCCTCTCCAGCCTCTTCTTTGGCTTCCTCTTCAGCCTCTTCTTTGGCTTCCTCTTGAGCCTCTTCTTCGACTTCTTCTTCTTGAGTGTCTTCTTCAACTTCCTCTTCAGCCTCTTCTTCGACTTCTTCTTCAGCCTCTTCTTCGACTTCCTCTTCAGCCTCTTCTTCGACTTCT
>DAHO01000107.1 GCA_002498455.1 Euryarchaeota archaeon UBA602 | reverse complement strand
CTTTCATCCACCCCGAAGCGCTTTGCGTAACGTATCCTTCGCACAGGATCTGGCTCAGCCACGGCCACAATATCCAATTCATCTGGGTGGCCATCAGCATAGCTGGCATACCCGACACTACGATGCCCCAGCCCGACCAGAACAGCAGTAATCACGGCAAACCCATGTTCGGCACCCACACATTACCTTTCATATCCGCGTTCACGACCTCAAGTAAAATCAACAGCTTAAGTGACGTTAATGCGTAACCGTCAAATGCAGCGGGTCAAAGCAACCACTGATGAAGAAGTGGTTCATGCGTCAGTATTGGCGTCTACAACAATCACAGACTCTCATTTCGATGGCATTTTGGTGTACAACACTCACCTTACTGATCTGGCCCTATGTCAAATGGCGTTTCGTTGCAGATGAGAGAACATTTGGTATTCCAATGACATATTGGGGCCTTGCTTCCATAGCTGTCGGCGTCCTCATTTCCGTCCTCGCTATTGGTTACATCTATGATCAATTTCTCGCACTATGGAAGGAACAACGCACCGTTGATACCGAGCGTAACCCTTTCGGAACATATGCTCTCATACCTCCAAATGTCGTCATCATCGGCCTGCTGAACCGCCTACTACGTGACAGTACTGAGGATGAATCCGTCATTGAAACCTGTGACTGGATCGACGAATGGCTCGCATGGTGCGGCTCTCAAGAAATTTGGGCGCGCAGCCAGAAATTTTGGGACGCTGAATTTCCGTCCAAGGTACCCAACCTCTTCTTCCTCCCCGATGATGCTGTGGAAAAGGCACGCAGTGTCGAACTTGACGATTGAACAACCCGGTACAATACGTGACTTTACGTACCAACCTAGGTTCGAACGCCTATGGTAAACCTCCGTTTTGGGGTCGGCACACCCGTTATGTGCAATCTTGGACCAAGCGGGTGGAAACTAGGGAGAATCATTGCATTGCACTACAGTGAAGAGCACTGGGACGAGGGTGTTACGGCCCCATATCAAGTGATAGTCGAAGAAAATCATGCACTGATTTACGTACCTGAGGATGACAAACGCTTCTGTCGCGAGGCTACAGTAGAGGATTTGAGAATCATTCATCGTAAGGACGCTCTTGCTGAACTTCCCCAGGAATTAGAACACACTGTTCCAAGGGCATCAGATTCACAAATTCAGTTAGAGAGCATTCACAATCCCAGACACCAAGGTAACAACAGCTACCGCAGCGGCCTTTGCCATTGCTGTGACAAAAGCCCACTAAATTGGTCAACCGTTGAACTATACAGCGAGCACTATCGTTGCGCAACCCGCAACAAACTTCCTGTGACCAGACAAATGTTTGACCTTGGAACAGTCCAAGTTGGTGAAACCGTAAGTCACTATTTGGAAGAGTCAATTCAGGCATGGGGAGGATTCCTACAATCTCCTACTCTGACTCGCCTCCCACCAGGGCTTTCTTTTTCTGACAAAGGGACCCTTTCTGGCACGATTCGTTTCGACCCCCATAGAGATCAGTCTTACCGTGTTGATTTTGTTGCAGTAAGCACAGCCGGTTGGAACGAACCCAATGTAGGCTTGATTCGTATTGAAGTAAGTTTCACAGTCGAGGGCAACCATCCACCAGACGGTTTCGATCTAGAAGCCTTCACACAAGAACAACAAGGAGCAAGTGCCGTAGCAAACAACATTCTCCAGAATCTAATTACTTCTTGGGATCAATGGGAGCAGGGAATACTTGACAATCGCGAAACCTGTAACAGGATGCTGACAGATCTTCGGCAATTACGAGACTTACTAGAGCAACACCCACGCCTCGAAGGAGGATTTTGGTGGGCCCAACTTGGAGGCTTTCACATGAATGTTCACAAACTCCTAGAAAATACACTCTTTGAATGTGAACTTTACCTAGGTCACGCACTCACATTTGGTAACCCAGAAATCCGCCAATCAGCTGAAATCAACCTCAAGGGCTGTTATCACAAAAGACTCCTAGAAGCAGCCCGCTTTATGTGGATTGAAGGCGTCGAATTAATGATGCGCGGTAAGTGGACAGAGGCCGCAGAGAAATTACGTCTTGCTGCTCTGAAGAAGGATGGTTGGGGCTGGGCTATCAATTATGGAGATATTTGGTTTAGTGAGTCTGTAGCACGCCTCATCATCGCTGTAGAATACAGAATTGGACATGATTACGATGGCCATAGTGGAGAGTGGTTCTCAGAAGCCACTCAACTCTTAGAGAAAGGAAGGAACCGCTCTGAAGAGGGTGGAATCGGGCCACAGGGGCACCCATGGGCCGTTGAGATTGGAGCCTCGATCGATCAACTGAAGCAAATAAAAGATGACCAATCAGAATTGGTGAAGTGGCTTGAAGAATTCAAACTGCGTACAGTATATTGGTGCGCACAAATTCTCGGAGGCGCCCCCCCCTTTCCTCCGAAACCAAGGCCACGAAAGGATGACGCAGCCACACTACTCCGCAACCTACCCGGCTAAACAACCCAAACTGCCCATATTGTGGACAATCGCTCCAGTCGCTCTATTTCCGAGCATTGTTCCACGGATTCGCACAAAATACGTTCGTCATCTGCGTTGCCTGCAATCCCTTCGAATAGTCCTTCGAGATCCATATCGCCATCGAATTCAGCGATTCTGTAAATTCTGAAATCATCTTGTATATTCAATGTTGAATTCCCCATTAGAAGGGCGAAATCACCATGGCTTTGACCATTGCCAATAATCTCTATTGGCGAATCCAACCATCGCGAAATATTCTCAAATCTTGAATCATTTACTGCCCACAAGTACCCAGAATTGTAATCCGATTCAAAGCTCATGTAGGGCTCTATTGGGGAGCCATACAAGAACGTGTAATTGACATCAATGTCATACCTGTAGAACTTAGAATCAGTGTATACATGCGTCGCCCCGAATTTACCAATTGCATGATTGATGGGGTCGGCAGGATCTTCGTAACGGTACGATTCCGTACTTGCGTAAAGCCCGAACGTGATATCGGTACCAGTTAACACCACTGAATCATCAGGTAATACAGCCCCAGCCTGAATGTGCAGGCTCAAATATTCCCAATATCTCTCAGATCGGTATTCAACCAGTTCTTGTTCATCACTATCTTGTACCACCATTTCAGCTGTTGAAACCAAGATTATCAAACAAACAAATACGGTGGTTAAACTCCGTTTTTGAAGATCTACCTCCATCGAAGTCGACACGTACGAGATGGTGGCAGGAATTCCTACACATGCAAGCGCAAGCCAAGGAGTCGAGTACCGTACCCAGCCAAAATCTAAGATTACACCATGTAATAAGATCCCAGGCAGCAAAATTATCCAACTATACTTGAGAAAAGAACGGTCTTCCTTGATTAGGATGAAGTGCCCTAGAATCGCAACCACTAACAGCGCTTCGGGCCACTCAGAAACAAACCCATTAACAAAATCATCGAATGTATATGTTGACCCCGTAATCTCATTGTTGACACTAGCAATTGTACCATCGATTTGGGATTTCATCGGTCCGATCGGATCTGAGGTCTTAACAAGATTTTTTATCAAAAACAGACCACTAATACCGATGTAACCGAATAAGGTATACTTTGCTTGTAACCTCCTTTTCTCCACGAATAAGATGAGTATAATCAATGGGCCGATGTAAAAGTATGGATATTTTGTCAACCCTAGACATGCACTTAAAATTCCGAGAATGATGAAATAGTGTTTACACTGAAGATTGGACTTTTTCAACATGAATAATACCGATATTATCATGCCCGATACGGCAACGTCTAGCATCATTGAAGGACCATATTCAACTATTACTGGTAGCAAAAGGAATGTTATCGCAGCTAGAAATCCAAGTCGCTCACTCACAAAAGAGTCTGCCAGATTGTGCACGGCCCATCCCGATGCACATAGCAATAATATCGGAATATAATCAACATTGAATGTCTCACCTGTCCAGAATAGTTCTATTGCGGCTAAACCCGGTACCAACTCAGGCCTGAATGAATATGCCAATCCCTGATGGAATGGTTCCCAATCCCACCGTTCAAGAATCCGGTTGGAAATCTGTAGGTGGTAGGCCTGATCATACATCATCGGATATTGGTCATAGTTTGTTGTACTAAGGGTGTATAATACCACAGTCGGCACCACCAGAAATCGCACATCTGCCCGTTCTAGGGAGTTACCCCTCAGTGTGTAAAACCAGTAAAAAATCAATACATGCACAGTCACAATGGCCAATATCGATGGAGCCCCCAACCCAGTTCCAAGACTCATCACCGCCCCTAAAATCATCAACAGAGGCATGAGCTCCTGCGTTATGCGACAACCCAAGGAGATGTCCCGCCGCATGGCTTTCCCAACATAATCTAGTAATTGAAACTGCTAATACAGGTACAGAATTTGATAAGCCATCTCCCATCGCCCAGTATATTCATGTTGTTGAATAAGCCCACCAGCGGAATCGATAGTATCGAAGAAACGTTAGCTTGGGCCAGTATCTTCAATCACCATTTAACAAGCGAGGAGCTCCACCACAATCTTCTGCGAAAGATGAGCATTGATGACATGAACGACATTATCGATAGCAGCGACGATATCCAGCGGAAAAACGGACACATACTCACAAGTTCTTACCCGGTGAATGCAAGCATCAGAGAGTGGAAAAAAAATGCAAATATGATGCTTAGCATTACTGAAAATGTCCTTGCTATTTTAGCCTCATGCAGAATGGTGACTGGCTTGGCAATCACAGGATCCGTTGCTGCAGGTGTGTGTCAAGATGGGGGAGATGTCGACGTATTGATCATCACTCGTAAGAACTGGGTATGGCGAGTCAGAGCACTGGCAATCTATCTAGCGCATAACCATGAATCCGGAGAGTATCTATGCCCCAACATGGTATTGGACGAGGAATCATTAGAGATTGAACCGAGTATCTATGCGGCACGTGAATTGATGCAAATAATCCCGGTCAAGGATACTGGTGGCCTCACATCGTTGTATGAAGCCAATCAATGGGCTACAGAGATACTTCCAAACTCTAAGACTAAGCAGATGATTTTTGTTTCCGGAGAGAAATCATATCCTTGGTGGTGGTCAATAATGCGTCTACCAATTTTCGGAAATTTCATAGAATCTTGGGAAGCGAATAGGCGAATCAAGGAACTGACTAAACATTCCACATCCACTGAAGCAATCTATACTAGGTCTGTTTGCCGGGGTCACGAGAACGAACATAAAAAGCGGATTGAGAATGAGTACATCCAAGTGGTGGGGGATAGTAATGGATAATGATTCGTATCATCAATCCGTTGCAGACTACTATGATGATGAGGCATCAACTTTTGAGAGCCGCGCAGATTCCAACCCGGTATTAATCGAGTTACGAAAACAATTCCGAGAAGTGGTCCTAAACGGCAACATCGAGTCAATCCTTGAGATCGGTTATGGCCCCGGTCTCGACATGGTGTGGTTCTCGGAACAGGAGAAAAATGTCGTAGTACACGGTCTGGATATAACGCCGAATTTTCATAAAATCGTTCGTGAAAAATCGGAAATAAATCAAAAATTGAATCCGCTTTTGGGGGGTCCGACAGAGGCCGTAGAGCATTTCGAACCCTCATCGATTGATACGGTGTACGTTTTCTTTGGTGCATTGAACACCTGTGGGGATCTAGATTTAGCAGTAGAGCAGCTATCTCAGATTCTAAAGCCCGGCGGTAGAATCGTAGCGACGTTTGTTAACAAGTGGTATTTGTTCGAAATTTTTTGGAATCTGTTGACGTTCCGACCAACTAGAGCATTTGCCCGTTTACGCAGGTTCTGGGGTGGTTATTCTCCGACCCGCCACCTCGCATCAACTTGTTATTCCGCCAGGCAGATCAACAGGATTTTTGGGAAATATCTGAAGAAATCCCACGTCAAAGGATACTGTATTACTCACCCTGCATGGTATCGGCAACATTGGGCGCCCATAGGGGGAATCAGGAGTCGATTTTTGTTCAATATCGATCAATTGCTACAATGGACCCCATTTTGGAATTGCGGCGAATATTCCCTATACGTCTATGAAAAACCAGTATGAATTCGTTTGATGTAATTCTCCAATTGTACGCGCTTAGATTCTTCTTCTGAAGAATATTCACGACCATCATCCAAGCGGATTGACGCTAGCACCGAGTCTCGCATTTGGGGCTCAAATCTAAGCATCCCCAACCATCCTAGATTCGTTATTTTATTACCCGATACATCAGATATCAGTTTAGCAAAATCTCTCTGTCGACATCGATAACTCAAGGGCGGGTGTAATACTCCAACCCGCTCTTTTTTGACACAATCCCAAATGAACTGGGATAGTGCTTCTACAGTGATAATCGACATCCATTGACTCCCACTCCTGAGTATGGGAATCTTGTCGGGCAATGCATACATCGCTTGATACCATGACCCTCCACCCAAAACCCAAGGGGCCCGAATTACTGCACACTTCCCCCCAGATTCACAGTAATCCCTGATCGGTTTTTCTCCGATCGAATAGGATTCAGCGAAGCCAACAGGATTGATTTTATCTCCAATTGAAACAAGATTTTCTCCACAATCACCGTAGCTAAGACTCCCATGCAATGCGACAAGATGAGGCTTAACGGGGAGTCCGCGGACCGCTTCAATCATTGCAGCAAAGACATCATGGGTTTCTTTTCCGATTTTACTCCGACTGTCACGGTCATGTCCAGCAGGTCTTGCTGCAATAATCACACAATCAAAACCATTCAATTCTTCATTCCAATCTAGATCACGATCGAGCAGGTCGAGGCGGCGCACTTCGAATCCATGTGAATCAATCTGTGTCGATGAGAACGTACCAACCAATTCTATGTCATCGGGGGTCGACCGAGATAAATCGGATCCGATGAACCCAGAGGCACCTACAATCAATACCCGCAAGATTTCCCCCAAAGTGATGTAGTAAATCGGTTTTGATTAATGTCGTGATTACCAATTCTCGACATAAAATTGTAAATTGTTGAGTCACTGTATGGAGAGTCAACCATACAACCAATCGCGAAACTACCAACGAATGTCCACAAACGTCATGACCACCACGCATCGAGCCATGTTCGGGTGAGTTAATGGATAAACACCACATTTTGTTTATCCCATCATGGTATCCGAGTGCCGACGCACCTCTTCTTGGAACCTTCTTTCAAGAGCAAGCAGAGATGTTTGCAGAAGTGGGACACAAGGTGGGCGTACTTCATGCAAGATTCCACGACCTCCCATCCTCCACTTGGTTGAAAGGCCCCACTGACAAAATCACAATCTCCGAAGAAAACAACCTCACAGTCGTACGTGCACGAATTCGCTTGTATCAACCTGGACCACTTCATCGAATCCCACCAATCTATCGCGCTTCAGTACGCGCAAGAGAACGGTTGGCACTGAGAATGTATGATGCTTACACGCAACAAAATGGGGCACCAGATATCATCCATGCCAAGTGTACGATGTGGGGTGCGATTCTCGCTCAAGCGATATCGAAACGAGAAAACATCCCGTACATTGTCACCGCTGGCGCAAGTGTATTCGCCAGAGGAATTGTCGGTCCACGAGAGCGCAAGACCGCGAAACAAGCACTCGAATCTGCAAACCAATTACTCTCAGTCAGCTCCACGCTTGCCGAGGATTTGGAGCGAATTCTGAAAATTCCCGCAACGGAATTCACGACCGTTCCGAACATGATTGATCTGCATAATTTCCCGTTGAAGAATCCAGCGGAGAATGATGAATTCACATTCGGCTACCTGGCAAATCTTGTCGCAGATAAAGGGCACGATACTCTTCTGCACGCCTTGGCCAACGTGCCGAATTGCAGACTCTTACTCGGTGGATCTGGGCCACTTAGAGCCCGATTGGAAAACTTGTGCAGCGAATTGGGCATCAGCAACCGCGTCACATTCACAGGTTCCATCCCCCGTGGCGAAGCACATACATTCTTCCAACAAATCGACGCCTTCGTGCACCCCAGTCGATACGAAACATTCGGTATCGTTCTACTGGAGTCATTGGCATCAGGAAGACCCGTCGTGGCCACACGCTGTGGTGGGCCCAACGACATTGTCCGTGAACAGGACGGAATCTTGGTTCCTGTAGATGATGCCAAGGGTCTGGCAAAGGGCATGCAACAATTAATGCAACAAGATTGGGATACAACTGCGATGAGGGTCGGCGTGGAAGAACGGTATACCAAAGAC
>DAHO01000029.1:3662-6459 GCA_002498455.1 Euryarchaeota archaeon UBA602 | reverse complement strand
GTAGATAACAGAAAAGTTACCTTGGGGATAATTGAGTTGTCACCAGCAAGAGCTCACATCGACCTGGTGGCTTGCTACTTCGATGTCGTCTCTTCCTATCCTGGGTCTGCAGCAGGACCCAAGGGTGGGGTTGTTCGCCCATTAAAAGGGATCGTGAGATGGGTTTAGACCGTCGTGAGACAGGTTTGTTGCTTTGTGGCTGAAGCGCGTAAGATACCTGACGGGAAGGGGCTCTTAGTACGAGAGGAACGGAGTCTCGGTGCCACTAGTCTACCAGTTGTCTGCTAAGGCAATGCTGGGTAGCCACGCACCAATGGATAAGAGCTGAAAGCATCTAAGCTCGAAGTCAACCTGAAGACGAGGTATCTCAGAGCTCCGATAAAAGATCGGTTTGATAGACTGCGGGTGTAAGCACCAAGGTTCGCCGAGGTGTGTAGCCCAGCAGCACTAATCGCTCGAGCATCTTCTTTTTTTTCCGCACCACATTTAGTGTGGGCCTCTGTTCAATAAAAACGTCGATTCAAATTCTAGAGGAGTTGTACACGACCATAGCGGAGGTGTCTACCCGGTCCCATTCCGAACCCGGCAGTCAAGACCTCCTGCGTCACTGTTTGTACTGTGGTACGAGAGTCCACGGGAACGCGTGTCGTTGTGTCTCCTTCACTCCTCTTTCCGGATCTCGGCCGGTCTTCGGACCGGCCGTGATCCAACTTTTTTGACCCCCGCATTTTTTCCAGCAAGGCCGTAAGGCTCACTCCTGCGAATTCTTTTTTTCAAGCAGGGCTAATGTTTATGTTCTCAAGATTGATGGAAATTTTGTGAGCAAATTTTCCGCCATCTCGATGGTGTTCGTACTCATCTGCGTTTCCGTATTCAACTTCGTCGATAATGACAACGAGGTTGTAGAACTTGACTCAATCATTATGCAAGAAATGCATACTGAAGTTTCGATTGCAACCAATTTCACCTCACACTCCCCCCTCTCTGTGGGGGATTACACAACTTGTGTGATTTTGAATGACGGCAACGTTTCTTGCTGGGGTGATAATTCCATGTGGGGTGTGGGTTACGGACGACTCGGAAATGGAGATTTGGATTCGCGATACTCTTCAACACCAACACAAGTTCAAGGTCTCCCGTCTGGCGACCCTGCTGTTCAGGTTGCGGTTGGAAGAATGACGATTTGTGTCTTGCTTGAAAGCGGGCGATTGTTTTGCTGGGGTGCCGGGAGTTTTGTTGGAGATGGTACCGATGAACAACGAGTAAGCCCTACTGAAGTCATCACAAATGTCCATGATGTTGAAGTTTCAAAGGTCGTCGTGGGTCAAACCCATGCCTGTGCTCTCATCGCAAACGGCAGTGTGATGTGTTGGGGGCAGCAATATCCAGGGAAACTCGGAGATGGGGTTGAACGTGGCGCTTGGGATGAGGCCAATTCTCCGAATTACACGCTCCCTCTTCCAGATGGTCGGATGGCTGTAGACATTGGCTTGGATTCTCATTCCACATGCGTGATTTTAGACAATGGTACCCTTTCATGTTGGGGCAATATTGCTTACAGAATATACGGCAGAGGCAATTATGAGGAAGATCGGCCAAATCCTGGTTACTCATTTGGGGAAGGGATTTCGGTAGAATCCATTTCGACCTATGGTGGGGCTTCGGATGGGTTTGTGTCAGGAATGTGTGTGACTCTAAGCAACGATTCAGTCACTTGTTGGAATGGAGGCATTTCAGGTAGCTATTCATTTTCTCCTCATTCGCCAGTTTCAATCGCAGTCGGCGCCTCCGACGTAAGCGGTCATGTTTGTTTTCTATTGTCTGATCACACACTTCTATGTCGAGGTGACAATTCACATGGACAGATTGGGGATGGGACCTGGGATTCTCGTGAAGAACTTACTTTGGTTGAAGGATTTACTGCCGAAGATCCAGTTGTTGCCGTGGGTGCTGGCAGTGCAAATACCTGTGCAGTGACATCCACTGGAAAGGCATACTGTTGGGGCTCCAACTCTGTTGGTGCTGTCGGTGATGGGACTTCGCTTGATGCCTATGAACAACCCGTCCAGATTGATTCCATTCCTGATTTGACACATTTGTATAATCATGGTTGGGGCACCCATTGTGCTATTTTTAGTGACGGCCACCTAGGTTGTTGGGGGGACAATGAGTGGGGGATGATTGGAGATGGCACCACAGAGAATCGATTGATTCATTCAATTTACCACCACCCGATTTCGACTTTCGGAGGTTCGGTAGTGGATTTTAAAGTCAAGAATACTCGTGCCTGTGTATTGATTGATGACGGTTCAATTTGGTGTTGGGAGGGGTCGCGCAACCAAGGTGTGACTCCAAGCAAGGTACCGCAATATGGCTCGTCTCGATTTGCGACATCCCTTGCAATAGGCAATGGTGTTGCTTGTGCGGTCCAATCTAATGGTGAAGTGAGTTGTTGGGGGGACGGACATTTTGGGGCGATTGGTCACGGTTCTTGGGATGACAGTTGGGAACCAACGACAGTGGAAGTTTTCGATTCATCCTATCCCGCATGGGATGTATGGGCAACAGGTGGCACAATGTGTGCGCTAACCCATTCTCATGAAGTGTGGTGCTGGGGGGCCAACTATGAGGGGTCGCTTGGCGATGGTAGTAGTGATTACGCTAGAAATACACCGGGTCTCATTGATCTTGAAGAGGGGCTCAGTGTGGAAATGCTTCTGTCAACATTTTCGAATTTTTGCATCTTAGTGAGTGAGATTGATGATCATCACGGTGACCATGACGACCATGATGGCCA
>DAHO01000029.1:0-3316 GCA_002498455.1 Euryarchaeota archaeon UBA602 | reverse complement strand
ATGATGGCCATGATGACCATGACGGCCATGGCGTGCACGATGGTCCCTCTGGTCACGGGTTCAATGCAGATGTTCGCTGCTGGGGTCAAAATTACGATGCTTCACTTGGGGATGGGACACGCGATTCCAGCTCTACGCCCATACAGGTTTCTGGTTTGTCCGGTAATGTGATTGATTTCACATCAAATCAGGTTTCATCTACTTCTCAAGGTGAAGAACCTGCATATTGTATATTGCTTGAAAATCAAACAATGTACTGCTGGGGTGGTTTGTGGGACCACGAAGTGCCTCCAACCGGGCCAGAACTGTTCTGGAATTCAACAGACATTGATGGGCATACAGAACTTTCTCGAGGTTCCCCATGCCTTCACTTTTCGTCGACCAATATCTGGTGCTGGGGCTATCATAATTTCATCGACAGTGATTACAACCGAACTGTGCCAACAAATGTCAGTAACTTTGGCCTGGATCGTTTCGTGCAGGCCCCATTGCTCGACATGGATGGAGATGGCATTCCAAATTTAGAAGACAATTGCTTGAGATTCGCCAATCCTGAACAAACGGATACGGATTTGGATCGTCTTGGTGATTTGTGCGACGATGATGATGATAATGATGGATTCACTGACGAAGTAGATGATTGTCCTCGTGTAGTTGGTTCTTCAGAAATCGAAGGGCAAGTCGGTTGTCCCGATTTGGATGGTGATGGGGTGTTGGACTCTGACGATGCTTGTCCAAATACAACATACTTGTTCGTGGATGAAGTCGGTTGTGCACCCGATCAAATCGACACTGATGACGATGGAGTTGTCGATTTGTGGGATCTTTGTCAAGGCCACTCTGATCAAATAGATGTCGATGACAACGGCATTCCTGATGGTTGTGATGATTCGGATGGCGATGGTGTGTTGGATTCTTTGGACATTTGTCCCGAGGGTGACGACAATTCCGATTTGAATCAAGATGGGGTGCCGGATGATTGTGAAGAGGTCACGCAGCAACCCGATAACAGCACAAATCAAACAACTGAAACAATCGCGGAGAATGGAACGCAGAATGATCAGGCCAATTCTACGTCAGAGAGTGATTCAGATGTAGAAGGTTCGTCAGATGGTGATGATTCAGTGTGGATATACGTGCTAATCGCCGCTTGTCTTGTTATTGGCATGTTGATGATTTCTCTGTTCTTCATTTCTCGGAAGAAGGACACTCCTGAGCCAGCATTGGAAGATGACGTTTTGTCCTTGAGAATTGAGGCTTATACAAATCAGCTGGTCGCACTCGGATATGATTCCGAGTATGCACGCACATATGCAACTCAATTTTTCAGTACGAATCAGGAATAGGAGAGTTTGTGCATCGGCACGGCTAAGAGACACCCATAATCACGACTGACCAACGAGGTGTCCGCATGAGCCTGAAAGCATCTGACATCCTTGGGACCAGCCAAGTCGGTGTGCATTTGGCTATGGTTGGCCGTGTCTTGTTTGCCCCAATGCAACTCACAAAGAAAGACGTTGCAAGTCTCGGGGATACTCTTGGGCTTGAGGTCGCCCAGATGTCGATTGGGGGTAGTGCTCTTGTCGGAGCCCTGATTGCAGGAAATTCAAACGGAATCGCGGTCGCTGATATCGCTACGGAAGAGGACATTGATCGCTTGACATCATTCGGAGATGTCGTTGTCATGGAAAGCGGTGTCAATGCCGCGGGCAACCTCTTGGTTGTCAACGAGAATGGTGCAGTGGCCAGCCCCGTATTGCCTGAGGACGGGATTGAAGTCCTCTCTGAAACCCTCAAGGTTGACTGTGTTGCCATTGGAATTGCGGGCAATGACACACCTGGGAGCGTTTCTGTTTGCAATAACCGTGGCGTATTGGTTCATCCTGATGTCTCCGAAATGGAAGTCGAAACCATCGAATCTATCTTGGATGTTCCAGCCATGGTGGGTACTGTCAATTTCGGTTCACCCTACGTTGGTTCTGGATGCATTGCAACCGACCAAGGTGCGTGGGCAGGTTCGCAAACCACAGGTCCTGAACTGAACCGAATTGAGGACGCATTGGGCCTCATCTGAGCATTTTGCCAGCACCCAATGTTCAAAGGCGGATTCGGCAGCGATTTGCGCATGGGCGAGTTGCTATATTCAGGCAAAGTCAAGCAAGTATGGAGTACCGACGATCCAGATGTGATTGAATTCAGATACACCAATCAGATTTCTGTGTTTGATCAAATCATCCCCTCATTGATTCCTCGAAAGGGTGAGAGCCTCAATCGAACTTCATGTCATTGGTTCAAGTTGGTCGAAGAAGCCGGCATCTGTGATACACACATCATCGAGATGAACGCACCAGATCGTGTACTCGCACGTCGATTCGAAGTCATTCGTGAACCGGGTGCAATCCCTCGTGACATGGAGAATGTTTTCGTACCATTGGAAGTGATTTGTCGACACTACTTGGCTGGAGGTGGCTGGCGCAGATACAAGCGTGGAGATGTTGGTTCAGAAGAATTTGGATTTGAACCCGGTGTGGAACTTCATGAAGGCATTAAGCTGCCAAAGCCATACTTGGAAGTCTCGACCAAATTCGAAAAGTTCGATCGCCTTCTCGATCGCAAAGAAGCGTTGGAGATTTCCAATCTGACCGATGAGGAGTTCGACTCGATTCTGGCGATTGTCGTTAAGGTCGATGAAATCATACACCGGGAAGCCGCAAAGCGAGGGCTGATTCACGTCGATGGAAAGAAGGAATTTGCCTTGGGTCCGGGACGAGTTCCAGTCCTTGTCGACTCCTTTGGAACCTTAGATGAGGATCGTTGGTGGGCTGCAGCGGATTATGAGAACGGTGAAATTGTCTCCTTGTCGAAAGAGTTCGTTCGTGAGCATTACCTTGGAACCGGTCATCACGATGAGTTGTATGCTGCCAGAGAGGCGGGCACTGAAGAGCCCCCCATCCCTGCTCTACCGCAAGATGTCATCGATCAGACCTCTGCTCTTTATGCGAGCATGTATGAAAGATTGACTGGGCAAGACTTCTGATTAGTGTCGTCGCATCAAAATGCCAAGTCCCCGCTTTTCAGCGGATTTGAGAACAATCAGAAAGTGCCTGACGATTTCAAGAACGCCTCCATCCAGGGGCTCATTTTTGTCGACTTTCCAAATTGATTTTTCCAGATACGATCGCAAATTACTGACGTCCTGTGCTGACAACCATCCATGCAAGGTCATGCCGCCGAATCCGATACTGAGGTGGGAGTGACCAAGTGATTCCTCTCGCAGTCCAGCATCAAGTTGAGTGAGTAACTTCATGCCTTCATC
>DAHO01000057.1 GCA_002498455.1 Euryarchaeota archaeon UBA602 | reverse complement strand
GAAGACTGTAAGCGATCTCTGATGCGTGACCGGTACGTTCTGTCAAAATCACTTCGCTGTCCAATCCCAGTTCCTCGATTTGAGCAGCGACTTTTGGCCAGCGCTTTTTCACAGTTCCATCACGGCCAGCGGGATTGACGATACATACAATGCGAACCATAATTGATGCAGAGAGGCTTTCAATCAAGAGGTTTTTCCGACAACAATTCCGAAAACAAACAACCGTAAATAACGGGTATCCACACGTGCTCCGGAAACTATGGTCGAGGCTTGGTCCGACTTCGATGTTGCTTGCATGCGACGAGCGTTGGAATTGGCTGAGCGAGGGCGAGGGCAAGTTTCCCCAAATCCCCCTGTGGGTTGTGTACTCGCCAAGGATGGTGTCATTCTCTCTGAAGGTTGGCACGATCACCTTGGAGACTTGCACGCTGAGCAAGCGGCCATCGCTGATGCAGAAGCAAAGAGTGTTGCAACAGAAGGTTGTGTTGCTTATGTGACTCTGGAGCCTTGCAATCACTTTGGACGAACACCACCTTGTACCCAAGCATTGCTTTGGGCGGGTGTCGAGGAAGTTGTGGTCGCTGCTAGAGACCCAAACCCAACCGTTCGAGGGAAGGGCATTCAAGTTCTATTGGACGCAGGAATCCAAGTTCGAGAGGGATTGCTTGAATCTGAAGCGCAACGCCAAATGCAACCATTCATGCATTGGTGTGAGTGTAAACAACCGTTGGTCACTCTGAAGGCTGCAATGGATGTCAATGGTGTCGTTGATGGAGAAAATCCAGGCCGATTTACATCGGAAGAAAGTCTGGATGCTGCACACCGTTTGAGGCGACATTGTGATGCAATTTTGGTGGGTGTGAACACCATCATTCGGGATAATCCTTCGCTGAACATTCGCAGGATTCCCCTCGAAAAGAGTGGGCAGCCACTCCGAGTAGTACTGGATCGAACCCTACGAATTCCAACTGAGGCAACCGTACTCAATGATGGAGGTGAGACCATTGTTGTACATACTCAACAAAGTGATCGTGGAGTGATATTACCTTCCGGAACGGGAGGTGTGGATTTGTCTGCATTGCTAGAACACTTAGGAGACATAGGTATTCAGGAATTACTGGTTGAAGGTGGACCTGTCGTTTGGGCTCAATTTATTGAAGAAGAATTGGTTGATCGGGCCATCATCATTCAATCACCAAATGAATTGGGAGAAGGGCCCCGGAGTGGAATCACTCATTCAAAATTGAGTGAAGCGGGCCTGTCATTGGTAGAACAAACCCAATGGGGAGAGGATTCGGTCCAATTTTGGAGCCGGCCTGTGTTGAGTTGGCCCGCAGATTTGTGGCCGTAATCATCCATTTATGGCTCAAATCTCTTCCGCTGAATTGAAGAAGTACGGACTCTCCGAGTCAAATGGGCGGTTAGGGTAGTCTGGATATCCTGATGGGCTTCGGACCCGTCGACGCGGGTTCGAATCCTGCACCGCTCACTTCTTCTCTGCATGAATCAAAAGTCGAGCTAAACTACCATGTACTCGAATAGGGACTGTCGATCGGATGTCCCAACCTGAATCGAAAAATGCCTTCTTAATTCGTCTCCAACCGTATCCAAATGAGAATCCATATTCGACCGGTTTGTTGATGACGCGTGGATCCCAAGGAATCAAAGTTACCAGATTGGCTTGCTCTGCAGCCACTTTAGAACAAGCCGATAGGGTCCCTTCAAACAATTCAAGATCTTCATCTGAAGATTTCCAGGAATTTCTTCCGTAGGGGGGATCAAATGCAAATCCATCGAATGTTTGGTCCCAATAATCTCCGAGTTCCAATGAAGAACCATTGCGAATTTCGAAACTCCCTGAACCACCAATTTCCTGAGCCCATGCGGCATTCTCTCGGGCACCGGTGACCATGGGCCACGCTAAATCGCTACCATAACAATCAATGTCACACAGAATGCCTTCGATGATGAGCCCCCCTGTTCCACAAAATGGATCGAGTAGTTTTCCCTGCTCAGGAATTGCAAGATTGATCATCGCACGTGCGAGTCTAGGATCCAAACTGACCGGTTTGAAAAATGGGCGATTCGGTGCTCTTCGCTTGACCCATTCATCACCCCTACACTTGGTTACTCCCCAGGCGATGATGGGTTCTGCGATGAAATCATCAGGATGTGCCGGCGGATTTTCTCGAGGTGCCAACAAGTGAATACGCAGTTGTATATCCGGATTCGTCAAATCAATCTTGTAACCGGCTTCGACCAATAAAGCCCCCACCTCGCCTGAGATATTGCGACCAGACCAGCCGTCCACTTTGTTACCGGTTCGGGTGGAGGCAACAGCAACAGAGCCTTCCAAATTGAGCAACAAAAATTGTTCTGCAATTTCAGCAACTGCATTTTCGAGGGGGGCCGAGCCTCCTGGACTCAACACTTCAACGAAAATACTCGAACGATCGATTAGTGTCTGAGCCTGTTCTTCTGTACACTCCAATGCATGAGCATGAAGGAATTTGCAAGAACCGATTAACTGCGCCGCTTCTGTTCGAAAGATCTCAGGGTGCCATCCTGAACCAATGACCACTGAATTCGTCATTTTTCAAATCCCTCCCTCGCGCACGCGCCTGTGTTGCTACGCAACACACACCTCGCCTTAATCCTATAACGGTCGCACCTCTCCCCTCGCTCCATGCGCACCTACAGAGCCGCTGCTCTAGCCCTGTTTGGTGTGCTGCTATTCGCCAGTTTGTTTGTGAGTGTTCCCGCAGCTGCACAAGAACCGAGCGTAGGCATCATGCAGTCTGATGATGCGAAGAATCTGACTCATGAACAGAATCGAATGTACATGTATGGAAACAGCGATACTGGGGCCCCAGATACATGGTCAATGTGGACCCATTCTGCAAACAATGATGTCAATTCCGATGATAGTGTTGGAGAAGGAAACATCCCTGGGGCTGCCAACCAGGGTGGTGGGCCACGAACATTTACTTTTGAGGGAACAAACCCCGTTTCAGAAGCTATGCCAATTGATAATTCAATTGCAATCACTGGAAAAGTGAAACTGTTGATCTATTGCGATGTTTTAGAACAAAATTCCTGTACAAAGCAAACAGATATTGTACTACGATTGGGCAACCGTGATTTGGCTGTACAAACTATTGCAGAACCTGCAGAGGATAATTTCTACGAATTTGAATTCTTTGTGAATGTTGAAGAAATACCCGCTGGAGAAACATTTGGGCTACGTGTTTCTTTCCAAAAACCACAGAGTACTGATGGAGGTTATACCCTCTACCTCGGGAATCAAAACTCATTCATGGATATCCCTGTCATAGAACCATATCAACCCACTGTTCCAGGTTTGGGTGGGGAAGAGTATGTGTCGCCGTATGAGGATGCCTCTGGGTACACTTTGACAGGATCAAACTCCACCTCATTCTTTGCTCTCATCTTTTGGGGGCTCTTAGGAATCGGTGTCTTCGTTGCGGGATTCACATTTATTCCACCCATCCCCATGCGAGAACTTGCGATTCTGTTTACCGGTCTTGGATTGTTGGTCTCGATGCTTGTGGCTCCAATCATTGCTGGGCCGGTGGAATTGGCGAAGGTAAATCCCGACGACCCCGATGTCTGGACGATTGAGGAGTTGGCTCAACTGGATGAGCGTGCAGGTTCGTTCATTGGGGACAGTTTTGTGGAGAATTATCAATTCCAATTGTATGTCGAATACGATGATGTCTACACTGCAAAAGATCGCGGTACGACCATCTCAGCATTCGGTTACGATGAATTTGCTGAGATTTTTGAAGACCCTGAGGTTCCGCAACGAGGCAAAGAATACGTTCAGTTGTACTTCTCAATGTTCCACATGGATTTACGACCGGGTCAGGCGGTTCTTGCCAATTTGATGATTGTCAATTCAACCGACTCTACTGGTCAAACCAAATTGGTACCTCTTCATGCCTGCATGGATTGTACCAATCCCGATACGGGCGCTCCTTGGCAAGTGAAGGACGTCACCGTTACCGTGAATGGTGAGGATTCAAAGCGATTCGCCATTCAACCTGAATTGATTGAACTCATTGGAATCGATTCTTCTTGGGGCGGTTACGCACACGGCATGACTGCAGTGGGTCTACTGTTGGGTGGAGTCGGATTCTGGATGTCATACAGACAAAACCGTGAATACTTCGAAGAGGATGAAGAAGAATACGATGAGGACGAAGATTTCGAAGATGCTCTCGATGATCTAGAGGATTTCTGAGGCGGCTCACATGGGCTGTAATCTCAAAGATCTCGCCAGTCCCGAATCCATTGAATTGAGTGATCTTGCGGGTCAAAGGGTTGCGGTTGATACCTTCTTGGTCGCCTATCAGTTCATCACCAGTCTGCGTGCACGTGGAGAGGGGAAAGATGGACTCTACATGCGGAATGCTGCGGGTAAACCAACTTCACATCTGTTTGGATTCCTTGAACGAGCTTCAACGATGATTGCAGCAGAGATTGACCCTGTGTTTGTTTTCGATGGACGTCCACATGAACTCAAGGATCACACGCTGTCTGAACGCAAAGAGCGTCGTGTGGCTGCAGAGGAGAAGTACGCCATCGCACTAGAGGCTGAAGATTGGAAGGCGGTCGACAAGTTGGGTGCTCAAATTGTATCCTATACTCCTGAAATGGTTGCTGAAACCAAGCGATTGTTCGATTTGATGGGTGTGGCTTGGATTGAGGCGCCGATGGAAGCAGAAGGGGCAGCGAGTGTGTGGTGCCGACAAGGTTTGGTCAGTGGAGTGGCCAGCCAAGATTGGGATGTCTTGCTCTACGGTAGTCCTGTAATGATTCGCAATCTTACCAGCCATGGAACCAAAAAGTTCGGACGGACGATTAGTGCTGAGCGAATTGTATTGGATGATCTGCTTGCTGAACACGAAATTACCCGGGACCAATTGGTGGATCTCGGTATCATGGTGGGTACCGATTTCCATCCAGGGATTCGAGGAATTGGTCCGAAGACCGGACTCAAACTCATCAAGGAATACGGCAGTATTGAAGCGATTTGTGAGGCCAAAGAAAAACCTCTACCTGAGCGTCTTGAAGAAATTCGAAGTATTTTCCACGAACATCCTGTTGGGGAACATACACTCCCAGCATCTGGAATGGCTGATGAGAAAGGGTTGCGCACCTATCTGATTGACGAGATGGACTTCAGTGAACGACGTGTCGAACGTGCGCTCGAGAAACTCAAATCGGCTGGGCGATGTCGAACACAAGGCCAATCCACGCTCTTTGACTTCTGAACCATCGGTGCAATCATAGCCAGTTGGTTGTCAAACAAGACTGATGGGCGACAAGGAAAGCCAGCCTGAGGATGGAGGACTCTACTCCCATCCTCGGTTTTGGCAAGGATTGTTGATTCTCGCCATCTTCCTCAATGTTTACGTGATTCTCAACAGTGATTTGGGATTGGATGCCCATGTCGAAGGTGCCTATGTTGAAACGGACGAGGGGTGGGTTTTGGAATGGGGAGATACTCGAACCGAGGATCCACTAGCCTCCAATCCCGAGGATGCGAAAATCGTCCCTGAGCACAATGTGAAATCTGAGATGATCATGCCTTTTGCAATATTGGGGATGATTCTCGCAATTCTTGTCGCAACAAAATCGGGATTGAATCGAGATACAATCATCGTGTTGATGTTGAATCCTGCACTGATCTTTTCCATTGGCAGAGGTTATGCAGAGTATACCTATCTGGGTATTCTTGCCATCGCCTGGGTGGCGTGGAATCTGTTCAAAGAATCCGAAGAAAATCGTAAATGGCCTCGATACATTGCCATAACGATGGCTTCAATGTTGATATTGTCTATTTGGAGTCTGAAGATGAAAATTGATCCGAAGGAGTTGATGCTTCCACTTCTCGGGTTGGTTGTAATTGGTTGCCTGATTGATCGAATTCCAGATGAATGGCTGAATCCCCAAAAGGCATTATTCAGCGGATTTGGATCGGGGCTACTGGTTATCATTGTGGCTGGAATACTCGGTTATGGTTCCTTTTCAGTTGTAATGAATGAACCCGTTCGATTCATTCAAGCTCTCCCAATTTCCATATTTGGCGTCATCATTGTGTACGGTTTGGTTGGAATGGTCCTATGGCCATTTGCAAGGCAAACTTGGGAACAAATGTCAGAAACAAGGGACCGCATGACTGGAGAGTTGTCTCTATTCATTGGCACCATGGCTGGATTGATTGTCACCTATGTCGCCTGCTTATGGGCCTATGAATCGATATTGTGGAATTCTGCATGGCCATGGCACATGTGGACCATGGGCAACAATGGACGATACATTACCATCCTCGCGATCCCGAGTTACTTGTTAATCCAACGAGTGAACAAAAATCTAGATTGGCGTAAACCGATGGCTGTAACCGGTGTATTGCTGATTTTACCGATTTCAATGGCGGCAGGCATCCACGGCCAAACATACTGGACCGATGATGCAGCAGAAATTTTGTCCACACATATGGAAGATGACGAAGATTTTCTATTCGTACATGATGCCATGCTCGGGATGCACTATCTGTATACCTTCCACACGCATATCGACGATGTGAACGAACGAAACATTACCGGTCATTGGAGAGCACCGAATTCAAATTGGCAATCAGAATTGTTTGCTGACCAGCCAATTGAATATCGTGGAGATTTATCCTCGGTCAAGTGGGTTGTCTTGGCTCCAGGGGTAGAATGGGGTGCACCACCGGAAGGTTGGCAATCCAAAACCGGAATGGCCGATTTCATGAATGGTGGCGGGGAATGGCAAGTCTGGTCGCAAAACCAAGTATTCTCCACCTCTGAAACGTAAGAGGCCCCCGCCTTGGCCGAAGCCAAAACGGGGGCGTTAACGATTGACAAATCAAGCGTTCTTGTCAGCTTGGACCTTAACGCGAACGTCCTGTGCTGCGCCCTTGATGCTCTGCATAGCCTTGCGTACACGTGTACCTGCAGCAGAGTTGCCTCGGTCGTGCTTTCCAGCATCGACGAGTGCGTCGTTCAATGTGTCAATCATTCCTTGTACCATAGCCTCAACAGACATACCGCTGGCCCTCTGTAGACCGCTCTTAATCATTGACCATGGAGCATCGGCGATTTTCAGTGCTAAAGACTGATTTTCACAGGCGGGTTTAGAGAGATCAATCCTCAAACGAGGAGGGGCGAATCTCAGCGTAAATCATTCACGATGTTCGAATGAATGAACTGTCTGCCTGCATGGTCCAAGCAGTCCCATCTGGAGAGAGGTAAACCGTCTCCCCTGCATGCCCTGTGACATACTGACCACCGGGTGTGAGGTGTGTGTAATCTGGGACGGATTGAACAGCTGGAGCTGCTGCAACAGGTGCGGCTGCCACAGGCGGTGCATGGGCCACAGGTGCTGCAGATGCAGGGGCCGCAAATGCGGTTTCTGTTCCCCAATCCACCGTGGGCTGTGGCTCCTTGTTACCTCGCAATAGCATGGCGCCAAGGATGCTTGCGATGACCATCAGCATGACGAGGAATACGACACCTCCAATGACCAAACCGCTTACTCCACCGGCTTCCGAAGAGGACCCATCTCCATCGCCAGACTGCTCGTTATCTTCGCCTGAACCTTCACCGGGTACTTCGGCATCCGGCTCTTCTTCAGCGAGGAAAGTGATGGTGCTGGATTTGTAATCAAATCCATCGGTACCGACCGCTGTCACCTTCAATTTCACTTCATCGAAGTTGGCCAGTGTAGCTCCAGTTTCTGGATTGACGGCAACAAATGATTGTCCTGTTCGGATTGTAGATGAATCGATTGAAACCTCAGCTCGTTCCCAACAAATACCGCTCTGTGTATTGCAAATTTCCCAAGTTGCAACGATACTTGTCAACTCAACATCACTGAGTTGCACAATAAAGAAAGTTGGGCTCTTTCCAAAGTACATGTCGGTCACTGCAACATCGATGTCACCGTTGCTTCCATCGTTGCTCCATGTCAATGGCATACTATCCACAACGGTAATCGCCATGTTCCACTGTCCACTGTCTCCAGTGGAGTCAGAGGCCGACAACTGAATCAAATACTGTCCTGGAGTTGTGTATGTCGCAGTCAACATTCCTGAAATCGGGTTGTACTGAACCATTCCATCGTTGGATGTGACTGTCGCCCAAATCTCAGCATCGTCACCATCAACATCTGTCAAACGAGATGAAAGATCAATTTCGAGGGTGTTGTCAACTTGGATGACTAGGTTCTCAAGTCCAGTTGAATCAAACCGTGGTGCGTCGTTAATGTTCTGAACGTGTACGTGAATGGGTGTTTCACTGTATTGACCATCGGTATCGGTCGCTCGTACAGTTACGACAACACTGCCGTGTGCATCATCGTCAACTGCAGAGAGAGATAGTGTGTTACTGCCCCCAAAGAAATCAGCGTTCAGGATGTCTGCGGGCTCAACTGAGACGATGGCAAGGGATAGCGATGCAACGCTCGTTGGGTTCCCATTGCTATCTGAGTCAGTCAAATATTGTCCTAGACTCAGTTGAGTCGTCCCACCTTCATCATAGGACTGAGAAGGAATGCTGAGCCATCTTGGCTGTCCATTCTCAATGACACTGAACATCAAGGTTCCAGTATTGGTGTCTTCACCGTCGTTGATGGTAATACCGATACCTTGTGGCGCAGGACTACCTGTGCTGTCAAGTTGAATCGTGGGGAAGTTGACTTCGATCTCACCAGCTGATGCATGCCAAGCGACGAACGAAGGGTCGTTGCTTGTGATGACCAGTGATGTCAAATCTGTTTCTGCATCACAAACCAATCCAGACAATGGAACTCGCTCGTTGGTCTCAACCTTCACGGTTGGGAGACCGGGGAATGCTGGACAGTCACCTGGTGCGGTATCTGGATTGTTGGGGTCAACCACCACAGGGAGGCCGTTCATCAAACTGAAAGCATCCTGGGCCATCGACCAGTCGCTGACCTGGCCACGTGAGTCGACCAATCTTGCACGGACATCGTAGTCTCCACTCGAAGCGGTTTGTACGGGGTCGATTGTGAATACGTAGCGTGCTGATGGAGTTCCCGGTGCAGTGATTGAGGTCGGTGCAATGACCCAGTCAGAGGACCATACGTTGGAGCCTGAGAGTGAGGTCTCAAACTCGGGAGTCATGGTCGCAAGGGTATCAACTGCGTCGCGCGCGTTGCCCGTGACGTCGAAGTCTAGGGTGCCACCACGAGCAATGTTTGTCTGACCATCCGCGACGGGTGTGTCTGTGGATGGAGAGTAATCATGACTCATCCAGACATTCATCATGTTGTTGCCAATGGGATCATTTTCACCTGTAGTTCCAGTCATCTTGAATCTGAACGACTCAAGCCCGTTTGGACTCATGGCAATCGACGAGGTGTCAAATTGTGCACTGATGGATTGTGATTGTCCAACATTCAGGTTGTTCAATGATACAGACTGACCGATAGGGTTCTCAGTGGCCCCGTCAACATGGTAGAATTGAAGGGATCCGCCTGATGAATAATCTTCAGTTCCTGTGTTTCGCACAGTTGCATCTAGGCTGAGTGTGTCACCGGATAGGAATCCATCATACGATGCATCATCGTTGGTGATTGTCATCGAAGTTACGGACAAATCCATCGGATTCATGTTTGAATCTGCTGCAGCGAAGACGTTGTTCCAAGTGGTGTGTGAACCATCCATCAAGGCAGCGACTGTGAGGAAGTTGTCCTGAGCGGTATTGCCGCCACCAGCACGGACTGTACTGATCGGAACGGACCATGACTTGCTGACAGAGTTACCTGAGGAAATGGTGAATGTCTCAAAGCCACTACTGCCAGAGTTCAGCAACCACTTCTTCCAAACGTGATGAGGATGCTTGGTGGAA
>DAHO01000059.1 GCA_002498455.1 Euryarchaeota archaeon UBA602 | reverse complement strand
CCTGCACCTCCGCCCATGCCCGAGATGCCCGCTCCATCTCCCATTCCAGAATTGACACCTCTCACTCCTACAGATATCACACCTGTTTCTATTTCCGGTACCGATTCAGATGTTGAACAGGAAGAAACTGTTGAACTTCCAGATCCTATGGCTGCCCTTGATATCTTGTCGACTCCAACTGTAGAGCATGTCGAGTCTACAGAACCCGATGAAGTCGATGAATTGAGTGTCGCGGATTACAAATGGAAAGATTCAGTGCTCGATGCGATCATTGAAAAGTACGAGATCAACGATCGAGATGCATTTTTGGTCCATGCAACTGCATTTGATTCGAACAATAATTTGTACTTGACGAAGAACGAGTTAACAGCAGCTGCCAAGGAGTGGGTCGAAATACGAGTTCCCGAGGTTACAGAGGATACACCTGTACCTGTTGCCGTCGAAGCCACTAATGTCGAGGACGATGAACTAACAGAAGAGCCGGTCGTAGAAGAGCCAACTGTACCAGTATTGGAATTGCCACCACTGCCCACGCCTCCGGCTCCAGAAGTGGTTGAGCAAACACCAATGCCTGCTCCTTCGTCTGCAGACGTCATCGAACAACCTCCATTGCCGGCACCGGAACCAATTGAAATGCCCCCACTACCCGAACCTGCACAAATGGAGTTGCCACCGTTGCCAACTCCTGTGGAAAATAATCTAATTCAAGAAATTGTCGCGGTCGAGGAAACTGAAGAAGCGCCTGTCGATACTGACGACTATCGTGAGTTGTGGAAACGTCGTTCAGATAAATCACTACCACAAATGTATGGTGCCATCGATCGAATAGGTAGTGGCGAAATTGGATCACTACTCGATCGGTATTCGGACAGATTTGGTCATGAATTGGATCGAGAAATCATTGTTATGCGTCGTGCCGAACAAGATGCTCGTAGAGAGGCGGTACCTGTTGTCGAACTGATTTCTGCACCTGAAGTAGATGAGGAAGATGATTCACTACAATCTCAGTTGACTGAAGTTGAAGACCTGTTGCGACCTCTACAGAAAGAATACAAGTCTGCGGAAAGTAATGCTGAGAAAAAGCGATTGGCTCCGATTTTGAAGGCTTTGATTGCCGAGCGAAAAATCCTACTCGGCGTCATCTCAGGTGAACTTGATGAATCTGAACTCGAAGAGATTCCCGAGCGCCCTGAAATCCCAGGGCATGAAGAAGTTGATGCCGAATCACACGATGATGAAGTCGAAGAAGTAGATCAATTCACCGAATTCTTCGGAGTGATCAACAATCTACTGGGCGATATGCCGGAAGATTGGGTCAACAATTTCCTAGAGTCCAAAGGATTCGCACTATTCCAAAAGGTTGGCGAAGATCCAGGTGCTACCAACACGAAGATCCGCAAGAAATTCTTCGTCATGATCAACAATGAATTGGGCAGCATGCCCGAAGACATGCTCGATGAGTTCGTATCTTCACCCGATTTCGAACTCTACAAACTGATGGGTGAAATGTACGGAGAGTGACATTATGGGACTCCTAGAGAAAGCTGGCAAAAAGAAAGACGATAGCGCACCAAAAAAGGCGGCTAAGAAGGCAAAGCCAGCCAAGGCCGTCAAAGCCCAAAAAGCCGAAAAAGCACCAAAACCTGTCAAGGTAAAGAAAGCACGGGAACCACGTGAGCGCAAAGAGCGAGTCGCACGTGAAATGCCGGATGAATTCCAGCTTGCTGGACGTGCATCAAAGGGTGCTCGACGATTGGTTGATTTCATCATTACTTATGCAGGTGTAATTGGGCTCATCGCATTGACTGCAACGGGATCAAACTTTGACCCAACTCTGTTCTTGCTTGGTGCAATGATTCCATTACTGGTAAATATGATTGTACTACCTATGAAGACAAATCGCACTGTAGGGATGTTTTTGACTCGTTCACGATATGTGAATCACAAAGGAAACCATCCACACTGGACCCATTTGTTCCTATCCAATTTGACCGCATTGTTCGTGATGACCGGTTTGGCATTGCTCGCCATGGGTGGAGGAAATTTATCCGATCCATCAACGAAGAGTGAAGGTACAAGAATGCTGGTCTATGCAGCGCTGTTTTTACTGGTGCCACTTGCAAATTACATCGTTACAAAGTTGCGAGTTGCCAACGGCCAAAACCAGAATATGTACGATGCAATTTATGGTTGCTGGTATGTAGTCGCCGAGAGAGCCGATACTGGTGAAAGTCGGTGGATGTCACGCCTTGAATCACTCGGTGACTGGGGTGAAAAGAAGGGCTGGTCAGGCTCAGCAGATGATGAGGATGCCGAAAGCGATGACTGAAGACTGTCAACCGATATACTGTCTCGATACTGTTGGGTTGCCCAACAGACTAATTTGAGGTGCTAGAACGAATGGGTCCAGAAACACTGATTGTCATTTACGCCACAGTCGCCATTGGGGCGTCTTTCCTTTGCTCCATATTGGAAGCCGTCCTCCTATCTACGAGTCGAGGTCACGTAGCAGTTCTCGAATCCAGTGGAAGCCGCGCAGCACCCATGTGGGTGAGTTACAAGGAAGATCCTGAGCGACCCCTTACCGCGATTCTGACTTTGAACACGATTGCGCACACAGTAGGTGCGCTTGGCGTTGGTACCCAAGTTGAGGCCATTCATGAAGGTCAATATGCAATGGCTGTAGCATCTGCCTTGCTAACCATCGGTGTACTTTTGTTCAGCGAGATACTCCCCAAAACTCTCGGTACATTGTATTGGAAATCACTGTCGGTGCCCAGTGCTTACTTGCTCCGATTCCTAATCCTGATTTTGATTTGGGCCGTCATTCCAATTGAAATCATCCGCAAGATGTTCCCTGAAGCTGAGCAAGAAACCGTCTCGCGTGAAGAATTGGTCGCCCTTGCAGACATTGGTGAATCTGAAGGTGCCATCGAAGAAGACGAAGAAAAAGTCATCACCAATCTCCTGAAACTAAGAGAAACTCTTGTCAGCGAAGTTATGACGCCAGGCATTGTAATGACGACAGTAAATGCCGATTGGTCTGTCGACAAGGCACGCGCTGAAATTCCAATCATGATCCACGGACGTTTGCCTGTCATTGGTGAATCGAGTGATGACGTCCAAGGTATCGTTCTTCGAAGCGATATCCTACGCAAAGCAGCCGCCGATGAAGATGACATACTGATGAGTGAACTCATGCGACCCGTCACATTCTGCTCAGGTGATCAGTCTGTAGATGCAGCTCTAGATATCCTATTGGACAAGCGTGAGCAAATCATGATTGTAAAGGATGAATTTGGTACTACTCGTGGACTCTTAACGATGGAAGATGTCATCGAAACATTGCTTGGTGTCGAAATTGTTGACGAAGACGACTTAGACGGTATCGAAGAGGGTACAACGGCTGAAGATCTTCGTGAATTTGCTAAAGAAAAATTTGGGCAAACCAATGGTGACGAAATCAATTCTGACTCGGAGGAATAGTATGGCCGATGAGCACGTCCTCATTTGTGTCGCCTGGCCTTACGCGAATGGACCTCTCCACTTGGGTCATGTAGCTGGATGCTATTTGCCACCGGATATTCATGCTCGCTACGAGCGGGCCTTAGGCAACCGCGTGCTGATGGTTTCGGGTTCTGATGAGCACGGCACGCCCATCACAGTGACTGCAGAAACTGAGGGTGTACAGCCACAAGAGATTGTAGATCGGTATCATGCGATTAATACGAAGGCATTGATTGACTTGGGTTGCTCATGGGAGCCCAATGTCGATCCTAGAGGACCTGATTACGGTGGTTCACTATTCAATCGCACCTCTGATGATGAACATAAAAAATTCGTACAAGAAAATTTTCATTCGCTAATGGAAGCAGGTATGTTTGAGCAGAAAACGATGCAACAATATTACGAAATCCGATCAGATGGTGGAGGACGATTTCTACCCGACCGCTACGTTGAGGGTGAATGTCCAGTATGCGGTGATGATGGGGCACGTGGTGATCAATGCGATGAATGTGGGGCGACTTATGAGGCGCATGAACTAAACAATCCTCGTTCAAAGATGAACCCTGAAGCTAACATCGAGATTCGTGACACAGAGCACTTTTTCTATCGACTAGATCGATTTCAAGAAGTACTTGAACATCATGCAAATGAACGCTCAACACTTTGGAAAGCTAACGTACGGGCCATGACCAAACAATGGCTGGATATGGGCTTGCGACCCCGAGCAGTGACGCGGGACCTCGATTGGGGCATTTCATTACCCCTCGAGGGTGATGAATGGGATGGCAAGTGCGTTTACGTATGGTTTGAGGCCGTGCAGGGCTACTATACGTGCGCTAGGATCTGGTCTCGCAGGCATGCTTGTTCAAATGACTGGAAGAAGTGGTGGTGTGTGTCTGAAGACGGTATGAACCCCAGACACCTCTATTTCTTGGGCAAGGATAACATCCCCTTCCATACAGTCATATGGCCCGCTTTGATTATGGGTTTGAATCATGCAAACAATGGATTAGGTGAATCTGACCCCGTACAATTACCTGGTCCTGGTGACCTGGCACTGGAATCGAATGTTCCCGCGATGGAATACTTGATGCTTGCAGGTGGACAATTTAGCAAAAGTCGCAAGCATGCCATTTGGTTGCCCTCATTTTTGGATCGATTTGACCCCGATACCTTACGTTATTATCTCAGTATTAACATGCCTGAAAATCATGATACTGATTTTAATTGGCCTGATTTCGTTGAAAAAATCAATTCAGAACTCAATGGTGCTTATGGTAACTATGTCAATCGAATAATGAGTCTCGGCAACAAAATTGGAGGCGACAATCCACTATTGGCGTACAACAACCTCGAACATTGTCAAGATGAATGCAACCGACTTGAGGAAATATATGTTCAAATCACACAGAGTCTCAATCGTCATCGATACAAGGAAGCACTGCGACACATTATGTCAGCAGCCCAATATGGCAATCAGATGATTCAGAAAGCCGTGCCATGGCAGTACATCGGTAAGGAACCTACGAATGAGGTGGATTACGAATCACAAATGGAAATCTCATTATCTAAACTCGCCTTTGGTTGGAGATTGGCTCGATTCTTGTCCATCACTTGTCAACCATTCTTACCTTTTAGTTCGCAGCGATTGTGGTCCATGTTGGGACAAGAGGGTGAAGTTTCTACCGTTCCATATGAAAGTGCAACCGACTGGAGCATACCAATTACATGGTCGTCGATTAGTGAACCTCTGTTTTCAAGATTGGATTTAGATGCCATACTCGCCGAAGAAGAGGCTCTCGCAGACCATGATAGTCAGCAGATTGAGAAAGATCCCGGACATGGGATTAAGGGAAGCGGGAAAAAATCGAAAAAGGATGAGATTGAAATGGACAATGAAAATACAGGAATACAATATTTGGATTTTGAGACTTTCATGAGCATGGAGCTCCGTACGGGGACGATTCGTAGTGTGGAAGATCACCCGAATGCAGACAAGTTGTACATTGTAAATATTGACGATGGCACCGATAATGGGCGAACGGTTTGTGCTGGAATGAAACCCTACTATTCACCCGATGAAATGACTGGTAAAACGATTGTTTTTGTTGCCAACTTGGCTCCTCGTAAGATTCGAGGTGTAATGTCTGAAGGGATGATTTGCGCAGCAGATGATGAGAATGGAGCGGTGAAGTTGGTGACCATTGATGGTGACATCGCCAACGGTTCTAGAGTACGCTAATTTTCATCGGGCCGGTCAAAGAACTCCCATTGCAAGGATATGAGTTCCTCTCTTGACGTTGAACAACGATAAGCTTCGAGGGGTTCGTGATTTAGTGTAAAGAACTGCTCTCCCCAAGAGAATGGACTCAGGACTTCTTGTGCCTGCCTCATCCTCCCCAATAAAACCAAACACACCGCGAGTGCTTCTGCAGTGCTTAATCTACCAGGTTTCCCCCATGAGACAGGGTTGGCTGCCAATACAATCGGCAATGTCCTGGGTTCAAGCCGCGGAGATGTTTTACGAATACGTGTAATCGAATCTTGCAGTTGTTTCCAAGAGCAATCCAATGCAACGAGGGATGCTCCTCGTTCAATGAGCGGTAAATCATCGGGTCCCAAGATGATTCCAGCAGAGGGATCTAAGAGAAACCCTCGCCTGGGTGGCCTGCGTGTGTTAAAGTGTAATCGAGCCAAATCACGACCTGCCAACTTACGCGCAGTACACTTTTTGGGGTCATCTTGGTCGAGGTGTATGATGTGCAATGGCACATCTTTTTTCATCTAATCACCCCGCAATTCCTTTTTCGCTTGTTCGTACAAATCTGCCATGGTCAAAGGGCGATCTGAGGCACGATTCACATTGGTCTCCTCTTCAGCCTCACGCTCAACCATCAATTTCAGTTGCAGCAAGCGCTCAAACTTCTTGATGACCGCATCCGTTGGGCGTTTTCCACCTTCAGTGTGCTGAACAATGTTGACACGCTCAGCCATACGTTTCGCCAATTCCCTTTGATCCCATCCTTTGGATTCTCTGGCTGCACGGATGGCACTGGCAAAATCTGTACGCAAAATCTGAGCATTACGGACCATGATGTCCTTGCCCTTCTGACCCCTACCACCATATCCGCCACTGTTTCGCCCTCCGAGGTTGCGGCGCTGTGTATTCGCTGGTCGTCGTGGTGTAGGTGTTGTACTAACCTCCAAACCCATCTTTTCGATGCATTTCAGACAAGCATCGATCGTGGTGCGGCCGCTACGTGCAGTTCGAGTACCAACTTTTTCTGCACCACACACTTCGCACACACCCATGCCGTCACCAGTGGATGGTCTAATCGGTATGTTTTGAAGTTTGAGTTTTGAGTAATCGACGAGGAAGTATTCATGAACGATGTCCCTGAGGAGTAATCATGACTACTGATTCTGATGCCATCACACCCGGTGCAGATGACAACAGGAGTAAACGTGATGATGATGGAATCGAAGGTCAATTGAACCGTCTCGAGAAGGATTATCGTGAATTGACTGAAAAAGCGCAGAATCTCTTGACCGAACGTGTATATCTCGAAAATGAAGTGGGTCAACAAAAGAAGAAGGTCAATCGGCTGGAAGAAGAAATTCGCATGCTTCGATCACCGCCACATATCGTAGGACATATCCAAGATTGCATTGACGAAGGTCGAGTTGTCGTCCGCTCATCGAATGGCACTGTGTTCCTAGTTTCTGCCAATCAGCGGATCGATTCTGAGTTACTCAAACCCGGTGCAAGAGTCGCGTTAAATCAAGACACGCTTTCTGTGATTCAGGTGCTACACGATGCATGGGACCCACTGGTTACAGGTGCAGAAATGGTTGAAAAGCCCGATATCACCTATGACGATCTCGGTGGACTGGATGAACAAATACAACTCATTCGTGAAAGCATTGAATTGCCCCTAACATCGCCTGAATCCTTTACTCGATTCGGAATCAAGCCACCCAAGGGTGTCCTTTTGGTAGGTCCACCCGGGTGTGGAAAAACCATGCTAGCCAAGGCTGTAGCTTCATCAACTGATTGTTCGTTCATTCGACTGGTCGGTAGTGAACTTGCTCAGAAATACATTGGTGAGGGTGGTCGAATGGTCCGTGAATTATTCGACCTCGCCCGTGAAAAAGCCCCATCGATTGTTTTCATTGATGAAATCGATGCCATAGGGGCTAAGCGTTTGGATACCGCAACCAGTGGAGATCGAGAAGTTCAGCGTACGTTGATGCAATTATTGGCCGAACTCGACGGATTTGATGCATTAGACGATGTCAAACTGATTTCCGCGACCAATCGCCCAGATATACTCGATGAAGCCTTACTTCGACCGGGGCGGTTTGATCGCATAATCGAAATACCCTATCCTGATGAAGAGGGTCGTTCTGCGATTTTGGCCATTCACATGGGCAAGATGCCTAAGACCAAGGGTCTCACGGTAGGTAAAATCGTATCACAAACCAAAGGCTTCAGTGGTGCTGATTTGAAGGCAACATGCGTCGAAGCTGCAATGGTCGCCATTCGTTCAAAACGTAAATCGGTTAACGCTACTGATTTCCGAACAGCCATCGATCGGATTAAGGACAAAAAGGCAAATTCAACTCGTGGCGATGCACCTGAGGATCTGTTCCACTGATGCCAACGCTCATTTGATGAATCCACAAGGCAACTGTATGGCAGCACTCATAGAATGCGTACCCAATTTTAGCGAGGGGCGTGATATTGACGTCGTCAATCGCATTGTTGACAGTGCACGAGGCATTGCGGGTTGTTCCGTACTTTCGGCTGAGCCTGACGCCGATTACAATCGTACAGTCGTCACATTGGCAGGAGTACCTGAGGCAGTTAGTGAAGGGGCATTTCGTATCATCAAATCGTCAATGGAACTCATTGACATGCGCAATCATTCTGGAGAACATCCGAGACTCGGTGCTGTCGATGTATGTCCTTTCATCCCTCTACGTGATTCATCTTATGAGGCCTGTGCGGAACTTGCTCTACAACTGGGCAAGCGAGTTGCTGCAGATTTAGAGTTGCCTGTATTCTACTATGGACATGCTGCGACAGACCCCGGTCGAGCGGTTTTATCGACACTTCGCAAAGGCGAATATGAAGGCCTCAAAGACCGCCTAGAAGAGGGCGATTCCGAACATGGTGATTTGACTCGCTGGCCCGATAATGGACCCCGTGAATGGACCGAAAAAGTCTCGAAGTTCGGTGCAGTCGTCATTGGTTCGAGACCCATTTTAGTGGCCTACAATGTCAACTTAGACGAAACGGATGCCCGCGTAGCAAAATTGTGCGGTACTATCGTACGCAGTTCTGGGCGATTGATCAAGTCCGGTGAAAAGCGTATGCGTGTTTCTGGAATGCTATCGAAGGTTCAAGGAATGGGTCTACCTCTTGATTCACACGGCATTAGTCAGGTCAGTATGAATCTACAAGATGTATCCATCACTGACATGCACGATGCATACGAGTGCATTCGTTCGTTGGCAGCCGACCATGGGGTGGAAGTTTGTGGCAGCGAACTTGTTGGGCTGGCACCTTTGTCTTCATTCTTGAATGCAGGTCGCTGGTATCATCATACGCCTGAGGAGGCCACTGAACAGGATTTGGTCGAAGCCGCAGTCAAAGGATTGGGACTCGATTCTATGGGCCCCTTTGTACCAGAAGAACGCATCATTGAATATGCAGCTGAGGTGAATTCATGAGTATTTATGGAGACATGACATTGGATGAATACCGTGATGCTTTGTCATCGTCTGAACCTACTCCTGGTGGAGGCACTGCGGCTGCAGTAGCCTTGTCACAAGGCGCTGCTTTGGCCGTGATGGTATGCAATTTAACCCTGAAAAGTGAAAAGTGGAAAGATGGATGGGGTGCCGCGAATGAGTGCCTAAACGTTTCAAACCCACTACTGGAACGTGGACATGAACTTGCACATGAAGATGCGCATTCATTTGACGGGGTCATGGATGCATTTCGGATGCCCAAATCCAATGACGAAGAAATTGAATTGCGTCGTGCTGCGATCCATTCAGGCACATTGGAGGCCGCGAATGTCCCACTTCAAACGGCAAAACTCGCACTTGATTTGCTTGCATCTCTTCCGGCACTTGCCCAAACGGGGAACTCGAATGCAGTGACCGACGTCGGCGTTGCGGGTTTACTCGCTAGTGCGGCATGTAAGGGCGCTCTATTCAACGTGGAGATTAATCTGAATTCGATTCCAACAGACATGGGTATAGAGCAACGCGAAGAGATGGATGAGATACGTGAGATGTGTCAGAAATTGTCTCGCAGCGTCATGCAGACTGTCAATGAGAAGATGCGTTCGTAAGGGCCTGCTCTAGTCGATCCATGGCTTGCGAGATGTCATCGACACTCACAGCACCGATGCTAATTCGAAACCAACCCGTGTCCTCTTCCAGACCAAAGGCTTGGAATGGAACCACGGCCACACCTGCCTCGTCGAGCAACCATTGGCGAATCTCTTCGTTAGTTGTAACATTCAACAATTCAAACAAATCAAAATGAGTCGAGAGGTAAATGCCGCCTTCGGGTTCGACATAATTGACCCCATATTGACTCAAGGGGTCCAAACGGGATTGCAGTAGACTCATGCGTGAAAGAATTCGATCATCCAAGTCATCAAAATAGGATTCCAATGTGGCCTGATCCTCATACAACTTCGCCGCTGCTTTCTGGATGGGTCTCGCTGGCCAGGCCCCCATGTGTCCAATCAAGGCGACTACTGGCGGTGCAAGTGCCGGTGGCAAGGCCATCCAACCCAGTCGCAATCCTGTACCGGTCAACGATTTCGAAATGGCATCCAACGTGATGGTGTAATCAAAAATTTCAGGACATACTTGCACCGGATGTACATGATCAATCCCATCCGCAGTCATGGTCGAGTAAACTTGGTCATAAACGAGGATGACTGGTTTGCGACCATCCTCACTTCGATTCCGATTTTCATTCAGTACTACATGGCAGATGTCTCTCAATTCATTTGCTGTAAAACATGTGCCGGTAGGGTTCAGTGGACTGTTTAGAATCAAGACACGAATGTCTTCGATTCTAGATTCGATTTGGCTTGCTGTGGGTAAAAATCGGCTTTCAGGTGTGCCTTGCAATGGAATGTCGATGGCACCATTCAGGTGAACATAGTAGTGATTGTTCCATGCAGGGACGCCATGTGCTAAGCCATCTCCGGGTTCCAAGAACAGTCGGAAAGACGCATACAAAACAGGCCGTGCACCTGAACCAACGATGATTCCATCCGAACCGACGTCCAATCCATACTTCTCGTGCATCCAATTTGCCAAAGCACTTCTCAATTCTGGCAACCCTGCTGCGGGTGGATAATTGGTTTCACCCTCAGAGACGGCTTCGATAATCGCATCAATCAGTGGGCTAGGGACTTCAAATTGTGTGGGTGAAAAATCGCCCACTGTGAATGGGGCGACAGCTTTCCCTTCTGCAATCATGGCTCTGACGCTTGCTGCAATGCTTAGGATACGACTGCGCTCCATCCCATTGGCCATTTCTGACAATCGCCAGGCCACAGACTCGTCCATAAATTACCCTCAACAATCCCGTTCTTAGCCTGTACGGCAAACATCCTTCGGAATAACCTCAAGTGAGTGGATGCAATCAGGAATTTATGGGTCTGGAATCACTGTCGAACGGGTTGCCGAATCCTCTGCCCGAACATCCGGGAATCGACCCTACAGTGGACCATGCCCCACGACGTAAAGACATCCTGTCCTCGTCAGAAAAGCGGTTGGCATTGCAAAATGCGTTGCGATATTTCCGTCCCGAAGATCATGCTAGCTTGGCATCTGAGTTTGCCAAAGAATTGCGTGAATACGGTCGAATCTACATGCATCGATTGCGACCCACCGATTATGAAATGCGCGCACATCCCATCGATTCTTACCCCGCGAAGAGTCGACAGGCAGCAGCCATCATGCTGATGATTCAAAACAATCTTGACCCCGATGTCGCTCAATTCCCGCATGAATTGATCACATACGGAGGCAATGGTGCCGTATTCCAGAATTGGGCTCAATATCATGTCACCATGGGCTATTTGTCGCAAATGACAGATGAGCAGACCCTGGTCATGTATTCAGGCCATCCACTGGGTTTGTTTCCCAGTCACCCAGATGCACCCCGAGTGGTCATCACGAATGGAATGGTCATTCCAAATCACTCTACACAAGATGATTATGAGCGTATGAATGCTTTGGGTGTCAGTCAGTTCGGTCAAATGACGGCGGGCTCATACATGTACATTGGTCCGCAAGGTATCGTACACGGCACGACAATCACCGTACTCAATGCAGCTCGCAAGTATCTCAACAGAAGCGATTTGGCTGGGGTGACCTACGTGACCAGTGGCCTCGGCGGCATGTCTGGTGCCCAAGCAAAAGCAGCCGTCATAGCCGGGGCAACGAGCATCATCGCCGAAATCAATCCTGTCGCTGCTTACAAACGCCACGAGCAAGGATGGCTTGATCAAGTCACTGAGGATGTTGATGATGCCATCGATCGAATGGTGACGAGTGCGTCGTCGGGTGAGGCCACATCAATTGGTTACATTGGCAATATTGTCGACTTGTGGGAACGATTGGTCGAAAGGAATGTACACGTCGATTTGGGTAGTGATCAAACCAGCCTCCACAATCCCTGGCAAGGCGGATATTATCCGGTTGGAATTGAATTTGAGGATGCCATGCGAATGATGTCAAGTGACCCTGAGCAATTCAAAACCGAGGTGCGCTCCACTCTAAATCGACATGTGAATGCCGTCAATCAAATGGTTGCCAATGGCATGCATTTCTGGGATTACGGCAATGCATTCATGCTCGAATCGAGTCGAGCCGGAGCAGATATATTGAACCCGGATGGCTCATTCAAGTATCCATCTTATGTTGAAGACATCATGGGACCAATGTGTTTTGATTATGGATTCGGGCCATTTCGATGGGTCTGTTGCTCAGGTAATGAATCAGACCTCAAACTGACAGACGAAATTGCATGCGAAGTCCTCAGCGAAATGGCCGCGTCAAGTCCAGAAGAAATCCGCCAGCAAATGTTGGACAACATCCAGTGGATTCGTGAGGCAGGACAGAATCAAATGGTGGTTGGAAGTCAAGCTCGAATCTTATACGCAGATGAACAAGGACGTCGGCGAATCGCACAAGCGTTCAACGATGCGATTCATGAGGGCCGTATTTCGGCACCCATTGTACTAGGCAGGGACCATCACGATGTCAGTGGTACCGATTCTCCGTACCGAGAAACAGCAAACATCCGCGATGGATCCATGTTCACAGCCGACATGGCCGTGCACAATTTCGTTGGAGATGCGTTTAGAGGCGCAACATGGGTCAGTTTACACAACGGTGGTGGTGTGGGATGGGGAGAAGTCATCAATGGCGGTTTTGGCCTCTTATTGGACGGTAGCAAGGAATCCAGTACCCGATTGCAACAGATGCTCGGTTGGGATGTCAACAACGGCATCGCTCGTAGAGCATGGGCACGCAACCCTGGTGCTGAATTTGCGATTCGAAATGCCATGGAACGGAATAAATTACTGCATGTGACGCTGCCACAGCATGCAGATGATTCGATATTGGACCAAGAATTTCCGTAAAACAGTAATCCATTACTGAAATCTGTAAATCTCAATCTTAAATCTCAAATGTGAATGCATGTAGCCGGGTTTGGTGCCCTATGACGAACTTGGTTCAGATTGATGGTAATTCACTTCAGTATTCTGATGTATTGGCACTTGCACAAGGATGCAAAAAGGCGGTTTTTCCGGAAACTGCAAGAGAGAAGGTCGAACTTGCGAGAGAGACCGTCCTCGGAATTATCGAGCGTGGAGAAACCGCATACGGAATCAATACCGGATTTGGTTCGTTGTCTAAAGTGAGCATCAACGCCGACAATCTACAGGATTTGCAATCCAATCTAATTCGCAGTCATGCTTGTGGCTTGGGCGAAGACATGCACCCCGAGGATGTGCTCGCGATGATGGTGATTCGAGCCAATTCATTGGCCAAAGGACACAGTGGAGTCCGACCATTGGTGATTGATCTGTTGTTGGCTTGTATTCATTCTGGCATCGCCCCCCAAATTCCTCGAATCGGGTCCCTTGGTGCATCCGGTGATCTGGCCCCACTGGCTCATTTGGCCATGGGATTAATGGGAGAAGGAGATGGTTACATTCGTTCAACTTCCACACAACATGGAGAATCACTGAGTGGTTGGCGCAAAACACAGATGTCGGCTGCCCTCAAGATGTCAGGTTTAGAACCACTACAACTGCAAGCAAAGGAAGGATTGAGTTTGATTAACGGCACCACACAAATGTGTGCCTGGCTATCCCGTGCTCTCGATGAATTTGATCACTTGTTACTGGCAGCTGATACTGCACTCGCCCTTTCTGTGGAGGCGCTCAACGGTTCTCATGCACCGTTCGATGCACGGATTCATGAGGCGAGAAATCAACCTGGACAAATCAAGATGTCTCAACGGCTGAGAAATTTACTCGATGGCGGTTCGATTCAACCCGCACACACCGATTGCGACAAAGTCCAGGATTCGTATTCACTGCGATGTTCTCCACAAGTTCACGGGCCTGCACATGAAGCTCTAGGCGATGTATTGAATACACTCCAGATTGAATTGAACAGCGCCACAGATAATCCTTTGATTTTCCCAAATCCAGAAAATCCCGGGCCCCATGAGGTTGTGAGTGGTGGTAATTTCCATGGCCAAGTGCTCGGATTGAGTGCGGACAGGCTTTCGATGATCGCCCATGAACTGGCCACGATTTCAGAACGAAGAACCAACCAGCTTCTCGATCCTTCATGGTCAGGTTTGTCCGCTTATCTGGCAAAGAATTCAGGATTGGAAAGTGGTTTGATGATTGTACAGTATGTCGCCGCTGCAGCCATCGCTGAAATGCATGTTCTTGGCAATCCAGCCATATTGTCCAATGTACCTGTATCCAACAACAAGGAAGACCACGTGAGCATGGGTGCGACAGCATGCTACAAGTTGATTCAGCAGAATGCCAATCTATCCCGTGTCATTGCTTGTGAGTTGATTTGTGCAGTCGAAGCGTTGCGATACAATGAAAACCAGCCGAGTGATATTCTCACGAAAGCGACCGAGTGGGTCTCAGATCGAGTTCCCGAACTGACTGGAGACCGTAGTATGGGCCACGAAATTCAGCGTCTCAGCGATGATTTGCTTTCAGGTCAATTGTCGACATTGATGCGTGAATCATTGGATGTACTCTAATGAGTAGACAATGGTTAGGAAATATCTGTCAGTTCAGCTGAATTCTCTGGAAGACCCCATTTATCGATATAGAAATCAACTGGAATCGCTCCACTACCCCTGTCCACAGCGTAATTTTCGTCATAGACTCCCTCGACAATCGGCGCTGGACCCTCATAGGTTAGGTACCAATCCTCAGGGACATTCGGACCACTCTCAGTGCCATCTGGGCCGATCCAATTTCCGTCGGCTACGGCATGACCAGATTGATCTTGATTCATGTTTTTTTCAGCCGTATTGCCGAAGATTTTCGACATCAAATTCATCAACCATGCAAACATGATTTTGCGTCGAACATTCGCCTTATAGCCTATATCAAGGCCAAAACTGTTGTTCACTATTGTTCCATTGAAATAGACATGCTATCTGCATTGTAAATATTTGATGTCAAATATTATTCGCATCCGAGATGCCGACTTGCTATGGATTCCGATGAGTCGGACCAAAGTCTCTTGGATTTCTTTCGACATACCGTCCTCACAGGTACCTTGTCTGCAAGTTTATTTTTGTTTATCATTGGTTCGGTATTGACGTTTGGCATCGATGAATCCATCGAGCACGGGGCGTCTATACCGGTGATTACGGATTGGTATTGGGATCTTGAGAGCGTGGTATTCGATGAGCCTATGGGGCCTTGGGACGGGACATACGAAGGCAATGCCACCCCTTATGGGGAAATTGAAGAACTCTTTGATGAACAAAACAACAGCATTACGGTCGCCTTCCAAACATTGCCAAACGGAGATGTCATTGCCTGTGGGGGGGCTGTGATCAAAATGCGTATCTATGGAGAGAGAGTGAGTGGTACTGTCGTTGACGAAGATGGATGGGGGTACCAAATATCCGCCAAAGTGAACGAGAGTGGATACATTACGAATGGAACCGCCAGCGGGTTTGAAAACAATGGGACATGGTTTGGAACGGTTTGGGATACACTATGGAAGACAAATCCGGAGGATTGGGAGATGAAAGCTTCCGGGGGATGGGCGGACGAATATGGATGTGAAGGGAGTTGGGAAGCCATATCCCTGGAAACCCACTGGGACAACTGCACAACCGGATCAAATGCTACGACAAACAGCACGATGTTTGGTACGAACGAAACCAACAGCACGGTTGGGGCAACCCATCAAACAAACTGCTCTTCAAGTGATGAAGATTTTTCCCTTCTGAACAACCCGCTGGTGAAACCTCTGGCAAAAGTCGTCATGGGAGATCCTTTCGAATCGCAGCCCGATCCTTCGGGTGAGACGGGGGAAACAATTGGTCAATTCGGCATCATCGCTGGTGCGGTGGGGGCTAGGGCTCTGGTCAAGGCGAAGAAAAAGAAGGACAAAGCCAAAATGACTGAAGCAAAGGTCAAGAAAAAGGAAGCCAAAGAACGCCAAAAGAAGGCGAAGGAAGCACAAAAGAATGAGGCAAAAACTGAGGACGAGTTTGACGTAGACGCTGTAATCGCCGACCTCAACCCTGAAGTCCGGGGTGAAGTTAAAGTGGTCGAAACCAGTTTCTTTGGTCGTATCGTGGATGGAGTATCAAGTGGCATCAAGGGACTCGCCGCCGGTGTTGTGAACTTGGCTAAAGATGCACATCAATTGGCAACCGATTCTGAATTTGCCAAAGATTTCATAGATGGGGTCAAGAAGGACATCAAGGGACTCGAAAAAGACGTGATCAACTCCGCTAAAAGTGCCGTCGATATGGTGGAGGAAGGAGCAAGATTGGCAAGCGACCCCCAGTTTTACAAAGATTTTGCAAAAGGCTCAGCGGAAGACATTGTCAAGGGCAGCGATTACATCGTGAACAAAATGGATGCCGATGACATTAAATCGGTCGGTAAAAAGGCTGCTGAGGTAGTTGGTAATGCCGCTGAATATATGTACGAAAATCCTGTTGAAACGATGAAAATGTTCACTCCTATCGGTGATATTGAAGACGGTTTGGATCCTAATAAATCACTCAGTGAACGATTCACATCGATGGGTACGGCTTTGCTTGATGCAGCTACGACCTTGATGTCCGGGGGGGCCACGAAGGGCGCCAAGGTTGCGGCAAAACTCGTGCAAACAAAAAAGGTTGATGCGGCCAAGGACGCACAGAAAGCCGCTGATTTGGGCAGCGGTCTTGACACTGCAGACGACGTGAAGAAATTTGGAAAGGTTGAGCAAGGACCCGTTGTCCATTCTACCAAAGGTGCTTCAGAGGTCAAGAAAATCCCGGAGGTCATCGAAGACCGTCCGAAACTGACCAAGGAGAATGCTGAGCAGAGAAAGGAAGCGTGGAAACAACACCAAATTGAGAGTGAAAAGTTGGTGCAAAAAGTTGGTGAGGCCCTTGATAGCGGTGATCCGAAAGCCATCGGGAAACAAATGATTGCGAGTAAACGCAACAAAGTGGCTATGAATCACTTGAACAGGAAACTCACGAATGACCAAAAAATGGCCTACCAAAAACACACGGATGAATTGCATGCGAAGGTTGACGGTGATGTGCGTGCCTACGCACAAAAGCGCTTTGACCTTGGTGAAATGGAGGGGCCGTTCCTAACCAGCACCGGAAAGGTCTGGCGAAATCCAAAAACTGGCGCAGAATTTCGGACGGTTGAATCGACCAACCCTGTGGGGGCAATCAAAATTGGTTCAGACCGAGACATCACTTATCGGGTCGTCAAGCCCGATAAAAACGGCAAACGTTTGTTGTCTGATATCGATCACAGAGAGATACGTCCGACCTATGACAAGAGTTACCACAAGCACTCCAAGGCGAAGGAACATGGGTACGATGAAGACCCCGCAACCTTCGCCAAGAATCAAGACCAAATGGTTACGGATGCAAAACACAGCGAAGCTTACGGACGAAGTCAAAAAGAAGGCCAGGCCATCCTTGAGGGGAAAATATCGGACGATTCAGAATTACTGGGCGACACCATGGCATACAAAGGAAACCATTGGAACAACAAAGGTTCTACCGGCGGTGGCTTAGAAGACAACACCTTTGAGGGTATCAGAAACATGTCGAAACAGCAGTCCACGCGATTCCAGCCACTGGCGAATGAATTACGAAGATTAAATCCAAACCACCATTTGCTCAAACATTCTAGTTATTCGAAATTGAATTCAAAGAAATACCCCATCCTCGATGAGATGAAAAAGCTGCAGGAGAACCCGTATGGAGCGGGTGTAAAATCTCCGGTTGAAATCGAGATGATGATAGAGGACGCTGGTTTTGCCAATATCAATGAATTCAACAACATGCTCGCCGACCGTACGAAGATGTTTGAAGAGGCTGTCCGTTTCCATAGAGGTGGTATCTGATGATTGAGGATTGGGTGGTGGTCAAAGTACCAATTTCCTTGATCATGGCAGGCGTAGAACTCCCCTTCATTCCTATGAGAGAGTGCAAGAGAGACGAACTTTCAAGTTCGGGCGAGATGAATTTTGAAGTGGCCTTTGAAGAACTCAGGTGTTTCATGAGAAACCACGGTGATGAAATGCAACCGCAAACGCTTGAGGCTTACAAATCGACTGCCACAGTGTATGCAAAACTTGCGATCAACAGTCAGGAGAATAGCACCAATCTAGAGAAGGTCGTTGAGTTGGCCTACAAAGCGTATGAAATCACCTCGGAACCATCTTTTCAATTGCTTTCAGAAGTATGCGCTTTGGCCTTGCAAGATGATGCAACTGGATTGGGTAAGATTGACACGATACCGACCCGCTTAATCGCTGCCGCACACCTGTTCCACAACGGGAATAAAGACCAAGCAAAGGAGGTGCTTTGGCCCCACCTTCTTGAACTCGCTGAAGATGAAGACATCGGGCGTGTGGTGTTGACATCGTTTGGATTCGAGGGCGATATTCCTGAGAGCAGCCAAGCTCGTGTTGCTGCGTTGATTGCCTGTTTCGCATAGAAATCTAGCACAATATTCAGTTGGTACCATTGAATTGTTCATGCCGACAATTCATTTTCATCATCATCATCCAGTATCTGATCCGTTTTGACGATGAATGACAATGCCTCTGGATTTTCAATCGCGACAATCCCGCGAATATTGTGAATGTCGCGTAGGATGTCTGTCGGTGGCGCAACTTTGACACGACTGTCTTCAATTTGAATCAGATTTCCAGGTGATGCCTGGACTCCACCTTCGGGCAACCACAATCCGATCGCTCCCAATTCATTGTGGTGGGAGATGACCAATATTCGACCGCCTTCGTCCTCATCTATTCGTAGGACTGTGAGTGGTTCATTATCCGGCAATAGGCGATGCGTCGGTTGCCATTCACTCCAGGTTTCATCAAGTGGTTTTGACAATTCAATGGCCTTCTTGTCGATATCTGCAATACGAGCCGAGAATTCTTCACTCGATGCTTCTTCAATGTCGTTCAGCCCATCCAGCAATTGCCTCAAATCGTCGTAAATTCCATCTTCTTGGTTGCTGATCGCAGTGTTGGCCAAGAGAAGCAGTTCAGCTAGCATTTCCATTCGATCATTCAAGCCACTTTCAATGGCACATTCCATCGCCTCATCAAGCACTTCAATGGCCAGTCCGGGGCAATCTACGGTCAACAAACCATTGCCAATACTTGTGAGAACATCGGTGGCTGCGGCTTTGTCTGCTTGCACCAACGAAGCTGCAGATTTCATGTGGGAAAGCGCTAGATCTTCATCCCCATTGAGTTGACGAGAAATACCAGAAAGAACCAGGTGTGGAATTCGATTCCCACCAATGGTTTGGCATTGACGATCTGATGTTTCGAACAGGATGGCGGCTTTGTTCCAATCATCGGTTGCCAGCGAAAGCATACCCAATTGATGCATGGCGCGCATTTCTGCGCCGACATCGTCGATTAGAGTCGCAGAATGCAAGGCACGCGAAAGGTGCAAACGAGCCATACTGAGATTCCCCGACATTTTGGATATCATTCCGAGTGCCGATTCAATACGATAGAGATAGCCTGCCATGGCCCGATGGGCAAGTTCAGCCATTTCTTCATCGAGTGGTGCTAGGCCAAACCCAGTACTTTCCAATACTTCAGCCAGTACTGCAGTCGTCTTCTCATACTCTTGTGCGATATCGTCTGAACTCTCGTCTGATGTCAGTGAGGAAAGGTGCTCGTCTAATTTCGAAACACCTGAGCAAATTTCGGGTAGATTTCCCAATTTATTGAGGGTCGATTTCTTGACATTTTCACCCCGAATCGAGCGGATTAGTGCAGAAATCAACTTTCGTTCGTCCGAAATCGACGTGTCCTCAGAAACATCGCTCAGATTCAGTTTTGAGGCCAAGAGCGAATCCACCATCCATGTTAATTTCGCTTGGACGTCATACTGACCTGCCCGGCTGATTGCGTATCGCATTTCGGCGGCCCTAACACGGCGTGATAGGCTGCGAAGTCGGGTGCGCTGTGCTTTCGTTCCGGAATCAGCGAGACGTTGTAAAAACGTGGAAGGAGGGCATGTTTCAAAGTTCAGATTGACTCGATCTCCAGTGGTTGTCATCTTAAAATCGTCTGAGACAAGGGTGACTGATCGACCCTCATGAACCAATTTACTCGCCAATACCATCAATGACAAATCGACATCTTGAGGGGACGCTTTTTCACCGATTTTTTCGGCAAGGCCACGAACTTCTTCTTCGGCAACAGGTATTGTCAACAAAACATCGCGCATTTCTTCGAGCAGATTGGGCTTGCCATGCCATCGCTGAAACCTGACATTGCGTACTTCATCGTGGACACCCGGTGTGACGTGTAAACTTCCTGAATTACCATCTAGAATTTTCTTCAAATCATCAATGAACCCTTCCGGTGCCATTGAAGCAATGTGAATGAAACAATTCGAATCGACCACCCAAACAGGAGCCATGTTAACGACACTGAACCCTACTAGTTGGTCTTTGCCTCATCGAATATTGATTGTAGGCTTCGACTGTATCCTGGATGGCCTAGAGAGGTAGAAGCCCCTTCAACCCTCTAAATCGCACCCGATAACAACTCGTCCAATCTGGCTTCAATGGAATCAAGACCAGTCAATTGCATAATTCTGAATCGCATCTTCGTGGCTTCAACCAAATGTCCTCGAATCTCTATCATTTGGATTCGACGCTCACATTCAACCGCCCGTCGAATTCGTTCTTCCACCTCTTGATACAAGCTGTATCCCGTCTCTTTGTCTGCATGAAACGCATATTCGAGTTCAGAGACATCAAAGCCCATATCCGTCCATTGCTCAATACGTCGAGATAGTACTGCAGGTGTAAAGGAGGCCTTGGAAATTGTACTCAACAGTTTCAGTTTGTCTACGGTGGGTGGAATCAGTAGGGGTTCTTCATGCTCCACAATTTCCGGGGCAATCGCCTCTGTGATTACCGGCTCTTTTTGAGGCTCGTCTAGGATCTCAGCAACCGGCTCAGACGAACCAAACTTAGGGATGCTGAAGGGAATGGCTTCGCGGCGCAAATGAGCGATCTCAGTGGGTTCGAGAGACAGTGGTGAATAGGGTAAAAGAACGGTCCAATCAGTGCCGGACAACTCGTCGGCTAGGCTGCGAGTGAACGACAAAAAAGCATCAAAACCTTGGCGGTGAATGAGGTATTCAACACCGTCTACCCAAATGATACCTTGGTCTGTTGAAATCCGTGTGCTGATGGCATGATGAATGCGTTCAAGCGACGGCGATAGTGCATGTGCATCCATGTTTTCAGATAACCACTTGAATTCAATTCGATTCAATTTGATGTGTTGTCCAAGACGTTGTGGTGACAATCTCGAATAAATCACCACATTGGTCGAGAGTTCATGTTCAAGCAGTGCCAACCAGTGCAGTGGTTCTCGCGGCTCTTCGGTAACGACGCTGAACACTCTACCAGTCAAAGGCAGACTCAGTGTTCCTCTGCGAGCCTTTGTCATCATTGAGTGCAAAATAGAGACCGCACTTAGCCCATTCGGAGGCGGATGACTCCAATTCGACATTCCGATGTTTCCATCATGTTACCGACTGAACTGTTATATCGTGTCCCAAGAGTGGTTCAATCGGTGTGGGCTTGACGACTGACGACGTGAATTCCGATGATAATATCGAAATGGCTGAATGTGGCGTATTGACCTGTAGAGCAATTATTCCCTTGGATTCAAAATCATGTCCAAAATGTGGGGTCTCGTTTTCAGGTGTGGCACAGGAGGATATGGGAGAATGTGGTGCCTGTGGTTCCTTGGTTCCTATTGATAGCAAAACATGCCCAGATTGTGGCGTCCACTTCGTCATGGACGATCTCATTACAGCTCTCTCTACCTGGATGAAGGATGAGGATATGACAATCCTCGATTTGTTCGGTTCCATTGACACTGACTCTGATGAAACTCTGACTTCCGATGAAATCAAATCTGCCCTAAAGTCTCGTAATCTTGCCTTCTTAGGGGCGGATGAATTGGATCGATTCCTCATTCAAATCGACCTCAATAAGGACGGTGTGATATCTTATCCGGAATTGGCTGCTGCACTATCGATGCCCTGGACACCTCCTTCAGAGTTGAAGGTGCTTGAACCTGGTGAATCCGAGGAAGAGGCCGATGAAGAATCCGTAGATGAGGTTGAAGAAGAAGAAGCCGAAGAAGAGACTCAGGAAGAGACAGAAGAAGTGGCGGATGAAAGCAAAGATGCTGGTCCGCGGTACACTGAACATGTTCTTGAGCGTGTCATGAAAACCTATCGAATCACGGACCGTGAAGGCTTCCTTGCTCACGCCAGTACGTTCGATAAGGATGGAAATAGTTTCTTGAAAGAACTCGAACTGACTGAAGCTGCAAAGACCTGGAAATCAGCAACGGATTCCGCTGAAAAGGAAGTGGAAGAAGAGACTCAAGAAGAAGTCGAAGAAGAGGCT
>DAHO01000056.1 GCA_002498455.1 Euryarchaeota archaeon UBA602 | reverse complement strand
AGAGTCACTTCTTTCTGAGTGTCAAACTCATCAGTGGTCCTTAGCGTTACACTATTGCCGTATCCTGAGCCGTCTGTTGAAGGTATAGCTGATAGGGGTATCCCCGCACTTTCTCCCACGCCCAAACTGACCTGTGATGCCCCCTCTAGGCTCCATCCACTCGGCAATCCTAAGACCTCAACCTCAATGGTCGTGGGCGCATTGCCCAAATTGGAGAGCATCGCCAATGGCAATCCACCCGCTGTTGAGATGAGCCATTCCTCATCGTGAGTCAATGCATAATCGTGCCATGCAGCAACCCGTAGCGGTAGTGTAGTTTGACCCATGCCTGAGCCATCAGCATTGCGTGCCCTGAGTGTCAACTCTACGGTGTATCCGGAAATCGCCCCTTCAGGTGGAATAATTTCACAGTTGAACTGAGTATTCTCTCCGGGGTCCAACATGGGCAAATTTTGGCTGATGTTTAGGGTCCACCCCCCGACATCTACCCACCCGTTGATGTAGGGTGCAGCAGGAGAATTTCCTCGCTGTTCAACAATGAGTGTGACATTTGCACCATTTCGGTCAATGTCTAAGTTGGCGCCTCCTGCCAAAATCCACCAACCCGGAACGTGATTGACTCGTACATGGACAACAAATGCTGGGATTGCAGTATCATCACTTAACCCCTCAAATGAAATTGTAGCCTCTGTGTCCTCCCATGCGGTTGACGAAACATTCACGCCGATCTGGAGAATCTCGGAACTGTTGACAGCAATACTCTCACTTGCATCGCCCCATGTGCTCCAACCTGTGCCATCATCAGAGCCAGCACCTTGAATCGAAATTGTGGGATTGATTGAAATCTGGTCAACCAGATTGCCCACGTTGCTAACATTCAATTCAAATTGTAGCTGAGTATTCGGGTCCGCATTTATGGTGCCTCCGTTTGCAACCTCAATCCCGTTTGAGATTAGTTTCATTTCCCAGCGATGATCTTGGCGGGCTTCAACGAACAGATCTGTTGTAGAGACAATTCCGGTGTCCCCTTGTGAAGCCATTTGGAATTGCAACTGCATTGTGACTGCAGCGGCCATTTCAGTCGGCAATGTGATTGAGACCGGTACGCTTCGCAACTCACCTGCTCCTAGAGCATACTGAGTTGAAGGGAATTGAATTTGCAGCCCGGGGTCCTCTGTGAAATTTGCATTTTGAACAATGGTCCACGAGAGATCGTATGCATCGGGTCCATTCCCGGGGTTTGACAATCTAAGCATCAGCGTTTCTTGGACACCCACATCCATCTTGTGTGGTTGAACAACCGGTGATGTCACGTCGAGTTCCGCCCGATGAATCTGCAGGACTTGCATGGAGAGAGAAAGTACGGCGCCGGCGTTATTTTCCTCTTGAGTTGTCCAAGAATGAAGCATTGGAGGCGTTGCGAAAGGCATGTCCACAATCAAATCTCCACTGACGCGTGCACCCGCGTTACCCGTGGCACGCAATGTGGTGCCATCAATCGACAATGCGCCATTTGTTTCCCAGTTCCAACCTGTCATCACCATCCCAGCGCTAGCCATGTCCCACTCCATTTCATCCACGCCTGATGGGAATTGGATCTCGATGTTCCAAGTTCGATCATCGGCGGGTACAGAGCGAATGTGTGGGGGCATGACCTGAACTAAATTTGCTGTAAATGTGAGCTCAATCGGCCTGCATTCTTCGTCTACTCCCGCTCCGATACACATGGTCAATTGAGTCGAGACATTGTCGCCTAGGGTTGCTGTAATCGGTACATCAAGGCGCGCGGTTAGTTCACGAATTTCACTTGGGGCCAATGTCAACGGAATGACTTCTTGTCCGGTTGAATCATGCAATGTGATGTCATTGCCCCAAGCGGTTGAGTTCCATTGTAGGGAAACTGTTTCAGGTGCGTTTCCAAGGTTTTCGACAAGAATCCATGCGGCTGCGGGTTCCCCCGGGAGGCCGACTCCGTTGGAAATGGCCGTCCCATCGGCGCCGCGTAGTGAAAGGCCACGGGTACGCTCCGCCTCGATTGGAAGAATCGCCGTTTGTGTTACATTTTGATCGGAATCAAGGGTCATCGTGATGGTGACGAATCCACTGTCTGTACCCAATGCTTCTTCTGGGGCGGAGATTCTCAAAGTGGGGCTCCACGTGTTCCCTACACCGATCTGGACACCTGACGAAGCACTTGGATCCAAATCCACTAAGCTCCAATTTGTCGGCAATCCAGAGGCATCGATTGTCATGCTCCATGTTCCTGCAAGACGTCCAGTAGAGGTGATGAGTGGCATGACATCCTGCTGTCCGCCAGGCAATACACGAACGGGATCTGCTGGAACTCCGATGCTGACATTGTATGGTGCGATAATGTTCAGAACAGTACTTGTCAAATCATTGTCTGTGCGTGTCTGAGTCACATTCTGATGTTCATCCAAATGGAGTACAAAGGTGTGCTCGCCCAATCCACCATCCCATCCAAATGAAAACGAGGCAAAATTACCATCTCCTGTCGGCGCAACCGGTTGCAGGATGCCTTCTCGATGTGTGTACATCAGTTCTCCATCGACATACATCCTCGCGAACGTGTCTGTATCGGTCGAATCTGTACCTGCATTCTCAAAGTAGGCAGTTACTGTTACATTTTCACCGGGGTCCGGGGTACTCGGATTGAACGTTATCGCCAATCCATCCTCAAAGGGGCGGATGTCTGCGCCAGCCTGAGAGATGAGCATATCGCCAACCAATAAATCGAGTGCCCCATCATTGTCGAAATCCGCGAGTGAATGACTGGCCCAAGTTCGATGTGGCAGCTCAATTCCTGAAACCCACTCGGGATTTATCGAGGATCGTGAACCGGTTTCACCATCGTGGGCGTACAAGGTTCGACCAAAGGTTACGATGATCTCATCCATCCCGGTGCCATCGATATCCATGGCGGTTGGAGCCGAGACTGCAATCTCGTCATTTGGATTCCCAGAAGTTCCTTCAATAATCTGATTCCAATCTAGGAACGTGTTTTGGTTTCCTTCATTGTAATCATGACAACCAACCATTCCATGCCATGAGAACCCATCCCGATACCAAGTATTCCAGCAAATTCGGTCGGTGATTCCATTGTCGTCAGTATCCAACAATACAGGTGGTGCATCCGCATATCCATTCGATGCTGTGAATGAGAAAATCTCAGATGCGTCAATGACATCTAGGCCGACAAATTCAGCACCATCGCTTGTTCCTGCACCATCCATGTCAGAAGGAATGGTCACAACCATTTCTGGAGCCGGGTCGGAATCGAGTTGTGTGATGATGGGACCAGGTAGTCGTACATGAGGAGATGCAGTATCACCGTCGAGGTTGTTCAATGTGTCATCGTATTGCACCTGTCCGTTGGCTGCATTCAGTCGCCAAATCCACATGTTGCCATTGTTCTCATCAATGGTCGTCAACAAAATTGCAGATGATACGGCGTCAATTTGAACCCAGGCGGGATCAGAAGGGTGTGTGCCTTTGTCCATGGTCACTTCCCAAATGGTACTCGGTGTCCCTGACGTTGGGAGGGGAAGGGCGACCACATTTGGCTCATCATTGATGTCATCCATCATGGCAAGAATCAACTCTGGACTCCCGTCGAGGAACAAATCTGCCAGCAACGGTTGTGCTACAGGCCTATGGCAGGTTTGGCAAGTTCGATCCGCAGCCATTTCGAAGGTATCATGGCTCCATCTCCACAGACGCTCGGATTCGTGACTGCCGCCGGGTTTCCATCCTGTCACATCACATTCAATAATTGGTGACCATAATTCGACGGTCGCTTGTCCATTGACATCGTAAACAATGATGACTTCAAGCGTCCCGTCGCCTTCTACATCAAAGATAATCGGTGTCGATTTAACTTCCAAATCAATGGCACCGATGTCAACTTGCCACATCGTTTGGCTGGTGTCTCCGTCAACAATTCGCATGATGGCGTGTGGATTCCCACCAATCGTTTGTTGATGGACAAAGACGGGTGAGAGGCTGTCTCTCGCACATGAATCGAGAATGAGGCCGCCTGTGTCTATGTTTGCCGAGAAGTTCCCGACAGGAACGCCGAGGGTTTCAACTCCAATGTCTTCATTGGGATAGTGTATCCAATTCACAACGGGGTCCGTGATACTAAGCAACTCACCCTCACCGGGGTCCGTGGGGTCGTGAGCGGGGGTTACAGCTTCATGTCCGGGGGTCCGACCAAACTGTGGCCAATGGATACCATCATCGATCCAAACTTCAACATCTCGCCCTGTTGATGGCTGTGTGAGCGAATCATCGACGAATGCAAATGGGGACAAACTCTGAGCGATGAGGATTACAACCAACCCCAGCATTGGGATTTGATTGCGTAGGAATCCAGTCCCCTCGCTCGCCATTGATAGTTATGGTCGCAGAACACCTCTTGAACGTTCGTACGCTAGGGGCATTCATGGGTTACATAGTAACCCAGAACCGATTTTTCCGGATTTGTGATTTTGCGAAGCGTTCATAGAGGGGTCTACGGTCGCCGAATCGTCTTGGACGACCTCTTCTCTGGAGGCGGAAGCCGGTGAGGGACGGGAGGCTTGCGGGTCTTCCGTTCTTGGCTACCTCCTTCGAAAAGAGTGAATCCGAGGGAGGCAACAGAAATGTACAGTCTTGAAATGATTGAAGATACCATTCGAATTCCTGCGGAGTATATCAAAAAGGGCAAGTCCCTTTCAGAGCACGTTGATCGTCTGGCTCACGATGCGTTTGAAGGAAAATTCGACGAAGATGGGAATTACATCTTACTAACTTTGGATCATGAGTTGCAGGGCCGAGGTCGTATCATCCACGGTGACGGTGCGATTTACCAGAAAGTTCGATTCAAGGCACTGCTGTTCATGATGGATGGCAATGAAATCGTTGACGGTGCGGTGAGTGAAGTTCACGAGTTCGGTGCATTCGTCCGTATTGGTCCCATGGAAGCCCTTCTCCACAAGAGTCAAATTTTGGATGAACAAATTGACATCAACGTTGGTTTGCGGCGAATTGAAGGTCGTCAGTCCGGCAAGTATCTGGCTGAAGGAACCGCGGTTCGAGCACGTATTGTGTCTCTCTCTCTAAATCCACACGACCCCCGCTCTAGTAAAATCGGTTTGACCTGCAAACAAACGGCTCTTGGAGCACACGATTGGCTCAATGAGGAGGACTGAATCACATGCCCATCAAAGCACTTGCTTGTACCGAGTGTCACATGATCATCGAAGTCCAAGAGGGGAACCCCGGATGGTGGCTCAAGTCGAACAATGATCTCAAGGCCAAGAACAAGAAGGCACTCGCTATTTTGGCATTCACAACCGCAAACGGTCGCGCTCCGAATGAAGCGGAACGCAAGGCTTGGGAGAAGGAAAACAAAGAGGACATCGAGAAGGTCAAAGTTGCCGCTCCTCGATGCTCGCGCTGCCCCGATGCTCAACTGAGTGCGGATTGGCAGGGTTTGACGATTTTGCTCGACCCCAGTCGCAGTGAAGTGGCACGAACACTGGGCATTGAATCTCCAGGGAACTATGCTCTAAAGGTAAGACACCAATAAACAGGAAGGGAAGCAAATGGAAGTAATCGATCGAAAAGAAAATTCTATTCTAAACCGCGTTGAAATCTCGTGGCAGTGGCGGCATGTCGGGGCACCAACTCCGACTCGAAATGAGATTGTTGCAGCCGTCGTTAAACTCGAACCCGGTGCAACGAAAGATCGTGTATTGGTCAAATCCGTGAATACACGCTTTGGTCAGCCATTGACCACAGGAGCTGCGTTCGTTTATGCCAACCGCGAAGATTTGGAGAAGGAGCCCAAGTATATCCTCGAGCGACATGCACAACTGTCTGAAGGTAATGATGCTGCCGAGGAAGATGCCCCTACAGAAGAACCTCCTGCTGAAGCGGATGAAGCCGAGGCTGCAGAGATTGCCGGAGGTGAAGAGTGATGGGTGACAATCCAAGTGCTACGGCCAAGTGGTCAAAGTATAGTGTTGAGGACGGTAAACTGACTCGCAAGCAAGAATTCTGTCCACAGTGTGGGCCAGGTGTATTCATGGCGATCCACGGTGATCGTAAGCACTGCGGCCGCTGTGGCTACTCAGTTAAGAACGAGTGATTACTCAAAATCTACTGTTCTTCCCACAGGTACATTCAGTTCGTTGAGCCATCGTTTGATGACTCTGCGTTGCCAACCCTTGAATGATTTTCGATCAAGGTGCGCCATGACTTGTCCATCTGGGAACGCCAATCGGGTACTCTCAACACAGACACGGATGGAGTGCTGCCAAGCTCCCGCAGGATATTCTCCATCATCCGGATTCCAAGATTCATCCTCAGGTTTGTGCATTTCAAGTGCATAACCGGCCAATTGATGTCCGGCCCAACAGTTTGTCTTTCTCAAGACATCCGTATGTCGCGGCGCGTAATGACCTCCACCGACTCCAATCATCACTTTGGCGTTTTTTCGTTGTTCGAGAGAGAGAGTATCCCAGTTTCCAATGCCTTCGCCCCCATTCAAGCCCAATCCTTTCTCCATCACGTCGGCCCACGCATCGGCAGCATCAGTCCGGCCCCAGTGACTTTCAGAAGAACCGATTTCGATGAACATGGTCGGCACTCCCAAACACGGACCGTGATGGGTGGTTTCAATGGTCAATTCAAACTCAGGTATCAATTGGTGATGCTCGGCAGCTTCGCACATTAGCCTGTACCAAGCCGCGAACCTTGGGTTTGGCAACACCACTTCACCCTTGACTCCGCCAAATTCTGCTATTTCGCCGAGTGGAGTTTCTCCTGGGACGCCGATCACATGAAGTGTAAGACTTGGTCGGGCACTCGCAGCGTAATGTCGCGACAGAAAAATGACCTCTTCAACGACTCGATTCGAACCATTGGAGAAACGCTGATCCAAATGATCTTCCATCAGTACTCGATCACCAAACCACCACAGACAGACGTCAGCCCGCTCATGCTGCCACACATCTCCATCTTCGATGGGTTTGCAAGGCATCCAACCTCCACGTGCAAGCAATGCGTTTCCTTGGATTACCGATGCAATATCCGGTGCGGAAACGATGAGTAACGTCACCATCGAATAGGCCAGAGGGTCACTTGTATTCAGCCTTCTCTGCCCATTCATTATTGAATCATGGCCTCTACCAATCAACGATGTCACTGCCGGACACGCCGACTCCGCCTCGGGATCTTTTGATTGACCGCGAATATGTTATCCTCATTGATACTGAAGGGGGCATGTGTCGACTTCATCCACAGCGATTCAATGCCATTGATCCTATACGCCATCCATTTCCAGGCAGTGTCACCAATTCGGTGATTGTGGGTGAGCACTTTTTCGTAGGGACATGGGTTGAACGAGATTTGTCTCTTGCACGATTGGCCTTGCTGGATTTGCGTGAACCCATTGAATCGGGAATCGAAATGTCTGACTTAAGGGTCGCAGTTGATGCTGGGAAATCCAATCATCATCATGTGGCTGGTGCGGTTTGGTCACACATCCTTGATGCTGAGCCATTGGCCATTTGCGAGCACGACGGCGACATAGTTTTCTGTACCCATCACCGAGGAATCTATCGAATTGGAATCAATTCACATGAAGTCTGGAGGCGCAAGCCTCTGGGTTGGGATTGGTTGTCGGACTTGCCAGATGGCGATGTACTTGTCAAATTAATTTCAGTGGACGATTCCATTTGGGCATTTTCTCTAGGCGGTGGATGGGTCGAACTCGAGGGGTCGACAGGGCATGTTACTCGGAAAGGGATTCACCAATTCAAGTCGAGTACCCATGACGTTTGGTATGGAGGAGATGGAAATTGGTTGTTTAGTTTGAGTGAAAATCGAATGGCATGGTGGAATTCAGAAGCTGAGAGCATTTCTGTAGCCAATGTCAGCGGCCCTATTCAAGATGCTTGCATGGTTGAAGAAACCTGGTTCATCACAGGATGGCGACAAGATATGCGGTGGTCCGCCTCTCAGTTCCACTCTGAACCCGATATTGGTGTGCGAGCTGAAATTGGCAACAAGATTGTCAATCGAAATGAGAGCGGTTTTTGGGTTTTGGACAACCGAGGCCAATGGTCGGACTTCGTGATTCAGGGGATTTCCTCCTAGCAATTGTCAAGGTGCTTCCTCATTGTTGAGAGGTGCCGGAGGGGTACAGATGGGTGTATTGGGTAGGTTCATGGTGACTCTTACCAAATGCATGCCACGTTTCATGGTCGCGGCGGTGGCGCGACGATATGTCGCTGGCAAAGACCTCTCGAACGCCATCTCGGTGATGCAGAAGTTGAGTTCCGAAGGTGCATGTTTCACCGTTGATGTACTCGGTGAAGAAATCTCTACCTTGGATGAAGCACAATTTTTCATCGACGAATATGATCGAGTTTTAGATGCGATTGTTGAGCATAAATTGGACGCTAATCTGAGTATCAAGCCAACTGCATTTGGTTTGTTGATTGATGAAAAAGTCGCTTATCAAAACATTGAGAGGCTTCTGAAAAACGCTGCAGAACATGACATTTTTGTTCGCCTTGATATGGAAGATCATCGTGTGACTCAATCGACCATTGATATTGTCTTGGCTATGCATCAAAAAGGCCTAACAAATGTGGGTACCGTGCTTCAATCTCGACTGCTTCGGACCCGTGACGACATTGAGTCAATTTGTGAAAAAATCGGTGGAGCGGCGGATTTCAGAATTTGCAAAGGCGTCTATTTGGAACACGAAGATATTGCATTGACAGGCTACCAGGAAATCGTCGATGCACTCAATTCCCATATATCACAGATGCTTGATCGTGGTGCATATGTTGGAATCGCTTCTCATGATTTGCCCGTTATCGATCATACCATTGCAGCCCTCAAGCAGAGAAAAATGGGTCCCTCGATTGCAGACCCTCGCGATCATGCCAGCCCAGCGCGAACCGGAAAGGGACCTGGGTATGAATTTCAGATGCTGCTGGGTGTGCGTGGAAATGTACGTCGTAAGTTGGCCAAAGAAGGACATCGCACTCGGATTTACATCCCATATGGCAATCGATGGTATGAGTACAGTATGCGTCGATTGGATGAAAATCCCGATGTTGCAATGCACATTGTCAAGTCAATCTTTTTGCCTTGGACAAATCGTCGTTAATCGAGATTTGCCAAGCATTGGGCAATGGCCCCCATGGCTACGGCTGTTTCTAAACTAGCTCCGATTCCAGTGAGTTCGAATTGATTGTCACAGTTGTCCAAAACTTTCCCAGGGAGTCCATTTCTCCCCAATCCAATCATCACACACAAACTCCCCTCAAAAGAGTTCAATTCGACAGAATCACCGCGTGGCTGATGGGTTGTAACAATCGGGTGCCCGAGAGAGCCACTTAAAGCAGCCTCAGAAGTGGTGAGTATCACTCGTTCTGCCTCAAGTAACTCAGACAGATGGTTGACGCCAGCCGTCCCAGATTCCTTCATTGCCCGGACACACAGAACTTCCAAATCTTTGGTCGGCCAATCGATTAGGGCGATATCCAAACCGAACCCCCATGCAATTCCAGATGCCCGGGCCAATGCTCGGAGATGTGGCGTTCCAATGTTGCCTTCATAGGTGCCGACCAAAGCCAATGTGTGTCCCTTTCGGGGAGAATCATTGTTCACAACTTTGGTTGAAACAACGGTGGGCGTTCGCATCGGTTTGACCTCTGCTGCTCTGTCCATCATTCCCAACCTTTCAAACCCCTTTGCAATATTTTTTGCAATGCTTCCCTGTGAATACCCATCGATTCCAAGCAAATCTGAAGCCGCTTTCTCCAACATTGATTCGGCTAGTTTTGCATCTCCTGCCTTGTCGGCACGGCCTGCCAGTGTCACGGCAAAACGGATGGCCTGTTCATCCACTCCCTGCAATGCCTCTGCCAGCAACACGACATCGTCGATGACCCATGCGTTGCTACAAAGGGTTCGGACGGTTTCAAATTCCGCATCACCCAATAGTGGAAGAGCGATTTCCAATGCACTGGGCTCGATGATGAATTTTTCTTGGCCACTGATTCGATGCAAACTGTCCAACATACGGACGGCTAAATCGGGAGATGTCTCGGCAATCATTGGCAGGATTTGTGCAACCATGTTATGGTTTCTTGATCGAACCATTGCTTTGATTACAGGTCGGGCTGCCTTCGCTTCAAGGCCATGATTTTCGATGGCCAATAGCATTAGTTCGGGTAGATGGCGCTCAGGAACTCGACTGGCAATCGATTTCAACGCATCAACCCGATCCTTTCCAGTTGGTAATCCACCAGTTAAGGAAATTAAATTCTCCGTGATTGTGCCGCGGGCACTCCCTTTGGGCCATTTCGAAGCTGATTTTGCTACGATTCCAATGCTTTCCGCCAATCGCCAACTTCGTTCCTCTTCAAGCATAGAGTCGACGATTATTGGAATCCAGTCGTTCCTGTCCTCATCGGTCATTTCGGGAGAACAACACAACCCACAAAGCGCTTCTGCTCTGTAGATGCCATCTCTCAATTCTTGCGCGGCATCCAGCAACTCCCTTGAGAGCCCATTCTCTTTCGCGCTACGTAATATGCGCCGACAAGCACTCGGATCGTGGCGCTCAGTCATTTCTTCCACCACGCCATTTTTGTTGGTGTTCTTCCCGACCTGGGAAGTTTTGTCCCTTCCAATTCCCACGTTCAATGATTCGCTTTTCTGCGATTTCCTCTGGAGAGGGTGGTCGGTGCAAGAAGATGCGTCGGATATTCTTTGCAACCATTTTTCCTGAGAGAGTTCGCCCTGTACCGGAATGAAGTGCTCGGATTCTCCAAGTCTGGCCACGATGTTTGACGATGGTGCCACATGAGAATACCTTGTCAGGCTCGACTTCGATCATATCGGAGAATGATATGTCGCCATCACTGAAAGTACGTTTGATACGTGCTAAATCGATACGACTGGCCCACACGCGCTTGACCTCGCGGGCACCAGCTGTCCTTCGTTTCTCATCGCTACTCCCCTCAATTTTGGTGATAATCCAAACACCATCTAGTGCCTCAAATTCATCGTTCAGTGCAAATATTTCGTCGTCATCGACTTCCATTTCAAATGGCATTGATTCGGGTCCGTCTGAAAGTGTGAACCGTACCGTCACAGGTTTAGCATCACGGAAAATGATCTTGTGGACGTGACCACACCCCTCACAGCGAAGCAAATAGTCGACACCTTGGCCATTTTTCAGTAATTTTTCTTTCAGGATTTCATGCCCCTGACGAGTGTTGCATGCGGGACATCGTGTAACGTTGTCCAATTCCTCGTCGACAGCGTCCATGCTTCCCCTCAGTTCAATCGGTCAACAGGGGGTATTTCAGACATCCCGTCGCGACTAGATTTGAAAACCGATTGCGCGCCCGGTATAGTGTGGGACTGAGTATTGAAGACGCACTCGCGGCATTGTTGTCAAAAAACCCAGATATGCCAGGGGGCGAGCCGGAGGTGGCCGCATCGATTGGAGCTCAGCTGGAACATATGGAACTCACATCCATGCCGACGGGATTGCGCCGTCGAGTTCGTGACGTCATTTCTCGAGTTCAACCCAAACGCGTTTGTGAAGTTGGATCGGGCATTGGTCACCTCAGTGCATGGTTGTTTGATTACTGGTCTCAAAATTCGCCACCAGAGCACTTTGACATGATTGAAGCGGGAGGTAAATTCGGTGTCATTTTGACTCGTTTATTACGCCGATATGATGCTGAAGAGTGGGCTCAAGTCCGTGTTGGTGAGTTTGAAGCACTGTGTGCGGAGATGGATAGTTGGAAAGCTGCAAATGCGACTTTAGGTGAAGTGGCAGCATCTACTGCACCTCCCTTGCGCGCACCGTATGAAATCATTATCGTCGATATTGGCGACATAGGCAAGGTCGACGCAATCCGAAGTGCGTTCGATCTCTTGGTCCCAGGTGGCCTCATTCTCACTGCAGAACCCGAGGTTCCGGTGGATGATGTTGGAGATATTCCTGATTCGGGTCCAGTGACTGCGGAACAGGCACGTGTCGTGGCTTTCAATCAATGGGTGCAGTTCATCAACGAAATCGGGGCGACTCACCCGGTTGGATTTGTCCCCTTGTTTGGAGGGACTCTCGTAGGCATCATCCAGTCCTAAGCCGTGGCCAAAGCGATCA
>DAHO01000079.1 GCA_002498455.1 Euryarchaeota archaeon UBA602 | reverse complement strand
GGGACCTCGACTGGGAGGACCGCCGCCAGGTCCTCGAGACGGGCCTCTAGGAGGTCCACCCGGCCCACCACTGGGACCACGAGAGGGAGGGGCGCCACTCGGACCTCGACTGGGGGGGCCGCCTCTGCTAGGAGCGGGTTCGTCGAAATCGTCCTCATCATCATCGACAAATTGGGCACCACATTCTGGACATCTTGAGTCGGATTCCCGAATGGGGTAATATCCACAATCATCGCAAGCGAACAACTCTTCTTCATCATCATAGTCTTCATCATCGTCTGCACCGTCGGGGGAATCGCCCCAAACCAGATCGATTTCTCCATCCATTGAACGGAACAATGCAATCTCAATTCCAATGTCAAAGCCCTTCAGTGCCAATTCGGTTGCAATCGCATGCTCAAAGGCGTTCGACAAATCAGGTGGGGTATCCAATACCCGACCATCGTCAATGTAGGTGACGTTGACTTGGATGGTATCATCATCAGTGAGGGCTACCTGTGGAGATTCGACTGCAACACCGCGCTTTCGTGCAACACGTCGTGTGGCAACTTCTGCCATCCTTCGCAGTAGGGAAGTTGAAGGCTGATTTGATTTGGCTCGCTTCTTTTCCAATCCAACATCAGTACCATCATCAAGGAACCGTGCGGAGCCAGTGGATGTAGCCAAATGACTTGGCACATCTCCACCGGACAAACCTGCCAAAACGTCACTGGCTGTTTGTTGGTTCATAGCCAACCATTCATTTCGAGCATCGGCCTTCTCTGCCTTTTCAGCCTCAACAATTCGATCAACGACCTGATCGGTCACCGAGGAATGGGGTGAGGGAGGAGGACGTTGTGGAGTTGGAGGCGGCGTTGGTGTGCCAGTCATTTGACCTGCGATTTGGTTCAAGAAATCTGAAGGTGAGGCGCTAGCTGTCCCTCCTGCTGCATCTGTAGCCTGCATATCTTGCGTCGCTTGTACGGCTTGTGAACTGACCACACCGAAGTTTCGGCCACCCATCGCACCGGAATTTGAGGGATCTTGTCGAGAACCACATTCAGGGCAGAAAAGGGAATCATCCGGGATTTCTTCTGAACACACCTGACAGTACACAATCCCACCCCTATGGGTGGGAGGGTCATGCCCTCTTTTGAAAAGGTTGTCTAGATTGAATGCCCACACTGTCAAGAACATGAGCCCCTTAGAACGCTCGAGGGGATGCAGTGGGAGACCTCATTAATGCGGAAATTGATGCGTTATTGAAGGATACTTCACGTTCGTTCTTTGTGACCCTAGAAATGCTGCCGAAGAATATTCGAAGGCAGGTCGGCCTGCTCTATTTACTTGCCAGAGTTGCCGACACCATCGCCGATACTAAAACAGGTTCTGCAGAACATCTGATCGAGGCACTCGCTCAGTACGATGAAGTCGCCCAAGGAAATTCAAACCAATTACCCGACTTCAATGATATCGCTTCTTTGCAAGAACATGAAGGCGAAGCTCGTTTGATGCACAATGTTGGAATGGCTATTTCAGCCTTGGATTTGTTTGATGAAAATGATAAGATGTTGATGCGAGAATGTCTCGCTATCATCATCTCAGGGCAAACTCTGGACCTAGAGCGATTTGGACCTGCCAACGAAACCGGTTCAGTGTCTCCCCTTCAGACGGATGACGAGCTCGACGATTATGCATACAGGGTTGCAGGAAGTGTCGGCGATTTTTGGACACACATGACCTGCAATCATATCCTCAAGAGAACCCATTCAAGTGGACCCAAACGTGAACGAATGTTTGCTCTAGGAGTTCGATTTGGAAAAGCGCTTCAGATGATCAATATCCTTCGAGATATACCCGAAGATTTACGATTCGGACGTTGCTATATACCGGTGCACTCTTTGCAAGAAATCGGATTGGAACCGAGTGATTTACTCCGCTCAGAAAACATGGAAAAATTCCGACCCCTGTACAATCGATATCTGGATTTGACAAACGAACATTTGGAAGCAGCCGTCCAGTATATCTCGATGCTACCCTATTCGCAATTCCGTCTCCGAGCCGCCTGTATGCTTCCGGTCTTGATTGGCCAAAGAACCGTTTCGATGTTGCGAGAAGAAAATGTGTTGGACTCGGAAAACCGAGTCAAAGTTTCGCGAGATGAAATGAAGAATTTAATTTCGAAAACTAAGCGCGCACTGATCATACCAGGTGGTGGCCAGAGATTGATGAATTCAAATCGAAATCGCTGATTCTGAGTTCTCAGGAACTTTTTCGAGATTCGGTCCCCAAAGGGGACCATTTGGACTTTTGAGGGGTGGGTTCAATAAGGAATGAGCCCACCCTGACGCTGTCGCGTATGTCTGAGACTGTGAACCAGCGCCCTTCCGAGTTCCTAGATGAGTTCATTCTCATCGAGGATGAGCCCGTTCGAAAGGGCGAGGAGGGTATGCCAGTTAACTCGCGATTGGAGCAATTGCGAGCGGCAGTAGTCGTCACACGAGAAGCCGTCCGAGCCGCCAGTATCACTGCATTGGAATTGGCTGCAGAATCGGCTCATTTCATGGGAGTTGTCAGTACAGGTGGCGAGTTGTTGAACCCCTTCGAGAACATTGAAGCAGCAGTATGGGAAGAGGAAGAAGTTCCCGACCAAATGTTGCAGGCAGCCTACGATTATTGTGAGGAGTTAACCAAGCGTGAAGCAGCCAATTTCTACCACTCGTTCAAATATCTGCCCAATGACCAGCGCCGAGCTATTTGTGCGTACTATGCATTCTGCCGACGCGCTGACGACATTGCCGATGGCGATTACGTAGACATTTTTCCCGGCACTCAAGGTGCCAATGATCCTGAAGCCATTGATTACCGACGAAAGTTGGAAGAATTGGCTGCTGCCAAACCTGTCATCGAGCGAACGGAATTTGAGGACAAGTTGGCACAATTGTTCTTCTTCCGCAAGAAACTCTCTACTGCCTACAACTGCGTATCCAGTACGGACCCAATTTTCTTGGCCTTGAAGGATGTCGTCACCAGGTATGAGGTTCCTCGAGAATACATGGATGACCTCATCAGTGGCATGGAAGATGATTTGTATACCAATCGCTACCAAACGTTCGAAGAATTGTACTCCTACTGTTACCGAGTCGCCTCAACCGTTGGCCTCGTATGCATCGGAATCTATGGGTTAGAATGCACAGCTGCGGAGCGAGAATTCGCTGAGGCTTGGGGCATTGCAATGCAACTCACGAACATCCTTCGAGATGTTCAGGAAGATGCCGCCCGTGATCGAATCTACTTGCCCCTCGAAGACTTGGAGCGATATGGCATCACTGAGGAGGATATCATGTCTGGCGAGAAATTACTAGAGCACCCAGGTTGGAAGCCGTTTGTCGAGGAATACAGCCAGCGAGTCGCCAGTTACCGCGACAAGGGTTTCAAACTATTGCCACTTATTCCCAAACAAAGTCGCTACAGTCCTGCGGCGATGATGGCGTTTTACAGTAGTATTTTGCGACGAATCGTAAAGACTGGTGGGGACGTATTCACCGAGCGCGTGAAGTTGAGCAAGGCAGAGAAGTTGACATTGGCAGCAGGTGTATATTTGCGCCACCGCTTCTTCTCTTTCTGAGTAAAACAAAACGTGTGCTCACCTTTGGTGAGCAACGCAACCGATTAAGAATGACAGCAAGCGCGAGCAAATAGGAGAGAGCGGAGATGCGAATTGCAGTCCTGATTGAAGACCGGTGCAAACCGAATTCTCCAGCATTCATGTACTTGCAAAAATATGCTGGAACGTGTGGTGGAGAATGTATCCAAGTCAATGGCAACAAATGCAAGATTCTCGAAAGCGCATGTCCTCCTTGCTTGGTTCGCGCCAAACATTGCCCTGGTGATGCGGTCAAAATCATCAATCTCCCGGAAGAGTTGGACACTGACTTGACTCATCGTTATGGAGAAAATGGATTCAGGTTGTTTCGTTTACCTGCGCCAAAGAAACTCGAAGTTGTGGGTATTCTTGGTGCCAATGGGATGGGTAAATCAACCGCCATCAATCTCCTATCGGGTACACTCAGACCAAACTTGGGAGATTGGTTGGCAGGTGATTTACCCTGGGAAGAGGTTCTCGAGGCATTCCCGAGGGGTGAACTTCGTGATTTCATGACCAATGTCGCCGAAAATGGTGTTAGAATCGCCGTTAAACCTCAGTATGTAGACAAAATTCCGAAAGCATTCGACGGAAAAGTGAGTGCTCTTTTGGAACGAATCGATCAGCGTGGTGTCATTGAACAAGTTAGCCATGATTTAGGGATAGACCACTTGTTTTCTCGAAATTTACCCGAACTTTCGGGTGGTGAATTGCAAAGAGTCGCCATTGCCGCAACATTGCTCAAAGATGCCGACGTATACTTCTTCGATGAGCCGTCGTCTTACCTTGACATTCACGAGAGAATGCGAGTAGTCAAAATCATCCAAGAGTTGTCACAGTCGGGAAAGCGTGTGATTGTGATTGAGCACGATCTCGCGATTTTAGATGTCATTTGTGATTTAATCCATGTCGTTTATGGTGAGCGAGCCGCATATGGAATTTTCACACCTCCTAGGCAAACAAGAACAGCAATCAACGCTTATCTAGATGGTTACTTAGAACAGGAAAACATTCGAATTCGAGACAAACCCATTCGATTCTTACGAGGAAGGATGCGTGGAGAAGAAATCGGAGAACCAATCTTGGAATGGGGCGATCTTGAGAAGACACAGGGCACATTCCATCTCAAAACCGACCATGGGAAAGTGCACAGTTCGGAAGTGGTCGGCGTGGTGGGCCCGAATGCGACTGGAAAAACAACCATGGTCAAGATGATTGCAGGTCAGTTGGAAATGGATGAAGGGTGGTGTACCATGGAAGCAAAGGTATCCTACAAGCCTCAGCATGTCAAACCTGAATTTGCAGGAAGTGTTCAACTGTGGTTGGATAGCGAACTTGGAATGAAATGGCGCCAGGGTGAATTCCACACTACAGTGATACGACCTTTGCAAGTTGACAAACTAATCGAACAAGATGTTCGACGTCTTTCAGGTGGTGAATTACAAGCCGTGAGTATCGCAATCTGTTTGGGCAAAGAAGCAGACCTGTATCTGTTGGATGAACCCAGCGCACATCTTGATGCAAATGCTCGAATGGAGGCCGCGAAGGCCATCAGAAAAACCATGGAAGTGAATGAAAAGTCAGCAATGGTAATCGACCATGATATTTACTTCATCGACATTGTAAGTGATTCTTTACTTGTCTTCGAGGGCGAAGGGGGTGTCTCAGGTAGGGCTGTAGGTCCCCTCCCATTACGCAAGGGAATGAATCGATTCTTAGAGCAAGTTCAGATTACCTTCCGCCGAGATCACGATAGCCATCGGCCAAGAATAAACAAACTCGACAGTCGCAAAGACCGCGAACAAAAGTCTAGTGGCGAATATTTCTACGCAGGTTGATTCAATGCCAGTCATCCCACAACCCACTGGAATTCATGCGCGCAGTAGAAGGCGTTTGAGTGCCTCTTCTCTCGTCACATGGGAGCGTTGTCGTCGTGATTGGTTTTTGACACGGCGACTCGGAATTCGAGTGGCTACACATCCGGAGATGTTACTCGGCCATATTGTCGAAGAAGCTGCGACGGGAATTTGGATGGAAAGACCTCACCCCACCGAAGGCATGCTTGAAGCGGACTCTACTTGGGCACCCGGTCATGCTGGAGAAAGAATGGCCATTGACTCCCTTGATTCCCTCGCCGCTTGGTTACGAACCCTGATGCGACCGATTGTAGATCAAATCCTTGCGCAGGCAAAAGAAGCGTGGGATAACTGCCTTTGGAAAGCGGATGGAAGAGATGTTTCGGAACTCAAGCGTGAAAAATTGAATGCCATGGTCAAGAATGCAATCAAACTTCAAATCGCCGAAGCCGAAGCCTGTTTGGAGCAGAATGGTGGCCCCCATCTTGAGGCATTTAGAGAAACAGGAGACCCGTTTGGAACTCCTGCACCGTGCTGGGAAAAGGGCCACGGCAAGGGTTGGCAATCCAAAGGAGAACCCTGTACATGGTGGGAAGCTTGGGAAATTGCACGACCTTGGGCGAAGGACCCGCGACTCACTACTGCGCAGCGGTTGTTTCACCCGGGTGGATGGGCTGCCGGTGAACTTGATGTCGCTCATCGATGGAAAGGCACAGTACAAATTGTCGATATCAAAGCCAACCGTGGTCACGGGCGCAATCACGACGGAGTTGCGCACCAACTCCGATTCTACCAATGGTTGTGGCATGAAACTAGAGACCATCCACTGAAACCGAGTAATCGTGTCGAAGAGGGGAGCGTCGATGCCGCAAATTCTTGGCATTTGGCCGATGGCTTTGTTCATCGAGCAGAATTGATTGAGGACTTCTCTGCTGAGACTGAGCGGCTCAAATCGATTCACTTTGAAATGTCATCTTCGAATATGGAGGATTTGAATCTCGCAGCCACGGAACCCTCTGAAGAAGGAGCACTGGGTTGTGCAATCTGCTGTGGTACAAACACTTGCGATTATCCAAGAGGTGGACAAGAACAACCCCTTCATTGTCTGATCCCGACCATTGAGGAAGTGGAACCGATGGCCCCCTACGGAACCATTGCTGATTTACCCAGTCGTGTGACGGTCAAGGGGACCCTGCACGGACATTGGGGTCCTATTGCAAATCATTACGGGGACCCTGTCATTGGGGCAGCGATTACCGCGGGAGACAAAACCGCAGTCATCGAAGAAATGGGCATCAATCAATTTCCCGAATTGCACCAACATGAAGGCGAGGTAGTCATTGTCAACGCAGCACCGGGACAATGGAGAGGGATGATTCGCTTGTATCTTGACCAAGAGAGCGAAGTCATTCCACTCTCGGCAGCCGGGGATATGGACATCACAAGAATCGGACTCATCCCGACGAGAGCCAATATTTGTGGAACAATCATCAGTCGTGGACAAAACAGTGGGACGAATGCCAAGGGCAAGGGTTGGTCGATGGCAACCGCTCACGTTTGGGATGGCACTGGACTCACTGAAGTGGTCGCATTTGGCATGGGACGAAGCGAGACGTTTGACAAATTACAGGTTGGCGACCAAATCAAACTCATGGCGGCAGAAATCGGTTGGCGTGAAGGAACACCTCAATTGCGAATCGACCCCCGAAATACTCGATTAATCGTAGAGGAAATGAATTCCAAGGGAAGTGAATAATTCTCAACTTCCGCATGGTTCAAGGACGTTGACGCACAGCGATGCTTCGTGCCTGTACAGATTGTCGATGAAGAGGACCTGTTGGTCAGTAAATTCAAACGATTGTCTGCTACAAGTTTGATTCAGTATCGGAACTGTCCTCGATCATGGTACCATCAACGAATTGAGTTCCTTCGTGGACCACAAGTACCGGCGATGATGCGCGGGCACATTGTCGAAAATACCGTCAGCCGAGTATTTCGTGAAACACCTTTACTGGTTTCCGAATCGGATGCATGGGAT
>DAHO01000102.1 GCA_002498455.1 Euryarchaeota archaeon UBA602 | reverse complement strand
GCCATCTACGGTCTTCAAGTCAGGCTCAGCACCTTGTCCATGCAGAAACGCTCTGGCTGCATGTGCCATGGTTTCTGGAGAGAGTAAGTCGGCTCGGTCTGGAAATACTTCGATTTCGATTTCTTGGGAATCACATTCTTCGACCACACAACCAATGTCACTGAGTTGCTGTTCCCACAACCAGGGGTCGTGTTCTACACCATGCTTGGCCTGAATCATGCGCAAGGTTGCATGATCATAGGTGACGGTAGGCATGGTATCTCCTCACTGCCCCAACCATTGTGGAAGCGGGCGGTCATATCCGGCCAATCTGAGGCCACTTTGTGCAGCGGTATCGTGTTCAAGGGCGCGCAGGTTGCGGCGGTTCAAACGTTCTAGTGCATCGATGCCAAGGTCGGTCATGCGACCTCGCAATTCTGCAGAAAATTGTGCCAACCATGCATCAATCGCAGCTGCACGCGCTTTCTGCGTAGTGGGTTCTTCCTCTTCACCTGCAAAGGGATTGATTCGGATGATTCCGCAGCCACCAGCGGCCGAAATCGCTGCATCGTCGGCTCGCGCTTCCCATGGCACATCAAGGATATGCAATTGCCCTGAAACGCCTGCGTCTCTCGCTGACAACCCAATACGAGGTAGGGCCGCGGGTGCAGCCATACCCAGACCTGAGGCCAATCGAACCAACACTCCGTCGAGTGGCTGGTCTCGTAGCATACGGTGTAGGTTTGAAACACGGTCAATCCGACCGGCAAGAATCAACGGCTTTTCCGAGCCCAAATATGTGCGCAATCCGGTCATTAGAGCGAGGACTTCACCATCATGGAGTGGTGGCATGCCATCCAAGTCAAGGACCATTCCCGCAGCATCCGCCAGCAATTGATCGGCCTTCGCAAGGTTGGACTTGTCAATTCGAACCAAATCGATGGCGCGTGGATTTTCACTTACCAAACAGGGCTGTTTCGACAACCATGTTCCCGTCATCCCTTTGCCACTTTCCATCTCGATGAGGACAGGCAATGGGAACACGACGCCATCATCCTCTTCGCCTCGGGTCAACAATGTGACCACATCTATCGGACTGGCTGCATCCATCGGGACTTCACCACTTACGAGCCCAATATCGGAGAAGTCGCCCCAAACGATTTGCTGAGGAGGCTCGGATTTGACCTCATTTGTGCCACTGGATTCAATCAGAACGGCATCTTCGCTGATTGATAGGTCATGTTCTTTGAGAAGTGTATTGATTTCTTTGTGCTCTGCTTTGGAGAGTCCACGTTGAATGGCCCCCTCACCTTCTGGAAGGCATCTACCATCGACTACAATTCGCCCTCCAGTCATGCCTTGGCCCGCATCGCCTTTGCAATCGCCAACCACGACGATCAACCCATCTTCCATGCCAATGCCTGCCCGTTGACCCGCATGACCTCGGATGATGATGGTGCCTCCATTGAGAGCGCCACCGACCTCATCACCCACGCTGCCTTGGCAGAAAATTCGTCCTCCGGTCATGCCGTGACCACAGCGAATCCCAGCATCTCGTTCAATCACGAGTCGTCCGTCAGTGGAGAATGCACCAAACCATCCCAGTGCATTTCCTTCGAGTGTGAATGTTCCACCATTGCAACATGCTGCGGTAAAATCTCCGAGGTTCCCTAGCAGTCGAATTCGCGCTCCAGTGGGAAGATGTGTGGCAATTCCGATTTCACCTTCCTTGGGCTTCGCATCGCCTTGGGCACCCCATCCAATCTTGATGGCTCGATCTAGTTCGATGGCCTTTGGTAGGTTGTTTGAGAGGTTTAGATTGAGTTTGATACTCTTGGCAACTTCATCCACCATGGCTTTCCCTCGCGCCCCTCCGGGGCGCTATCCTCCTTAACCCGAACCCTTGTGAAATGTGGGCAAAAGTCGATTTTGAGTCCCGCATGCAATCGCGGGTATGTTCTTAGGCGGCCGTCAAAGGCACCCGGTCGCTGATGGTAGCGGGTGTCAGGATGAGCATTAAAGTCGCAATCAATGGATTTGGAACAATCGGGAAAAGAGTCGCAGACGCAGTTGATGCGCAAGATGATATGGAAATTGTTGGTGTTACAAAAACCGGACCTTCGTTCGGCTGTGACCTTGCTGTCAAGAAGGGCTTCCCGCTCTACTGCACCTTCGATGAACCTGAGCGAATCGCCCGCTTTGCCGAACAAGGATACGAATGTCACGGTGGTCTCTCGGACCTGTTGGCAATCGCTGACGTTGTGGTCGATTGTGCACCCGGGAAGATGGGGGCAGAAAACCTCTCCAAATACCAGAATGCTGGCGTGAAATTCATGTTCCAAGGCGGTGAGAAACACGCTCTTACTGGATTGTCCTACACCTCCTCTGCCAACCATGCAGAGAACCTCAATGCGCAAGGGACTCGAGTGGTCTCCTGCAACACCACAGGTTTGTCAAGAACATTGGTTCCACTGTACGAACATTGTGGGTCACTCAAGGTAGAATGCACCATGATTCGTAGAGCTGCCGATCCTGGTGATTCAAAGAAGGGTCCAATTAACGCCATCAAACCAGTGCTGAAAGTACCCAGCCATCACGGTCCTGACGTGATGACGGTCAAGCCTGAAATTGAAATCAACAGTCTCGCAGTCGCTGTTCCAACCACCATCATGCATCTGCACTCGATTATCGCAGATTTGCCGGAAGGCCACGGACTAACGACCGACTCGATTTTGGCCATGTGGAGGCAAACTCCACGCGTCATTATCATGCACGGTGAACACAACCGGATCACAACCACAGCAGAAGTCATGGAAATGGCCCGAGACATCGGTCGAAAGTGGGGAGATTTGCACGAAATTTTCGTTTGGGAAGACGGTGTCGAATTGATTGGCAACCGCCTCTATTATTTCCAGGCAATTCACCAAGAAAGCGACGTGATTCCTGAGAACGTGGATTGTATTCGTGCATTGATGGGCACCGAGCCCGACTGGCGTGCATCCGTTGCGAAAACAGATGCAGCCATTTCTGCCTACTACAATTGCTAACTCACCCTGTAGGGTGAGATTTGAAGAGGGGTTCCTTCCCTCGCAACGTTATGAGTGATGTTCATCCAAGGCATCGGTACGGTACCTATGCACTCATCCTCGCCCTACTGGCCCTCGCATTTTCGGGCTTCTCAAAGGGAGCCGTTTGGGCGACG
>DAHO01000044.1:719-23395 GCA_002498455.1 Euryarchaeota archaeon UBA602 | reverse complement strand
TCATCGAGTTCATCATCGAGATCGTCATCATCGAAATCGAAGTCGTCATCGTCGTCTTCATCATCATCAAAATCGGCGGCGCCACTTGCCCCTTTGATTCGCTTACGGATGCTCATTACAATGGCGAGCAGTACAAGTAAACCGAGGGTGCCCCCAGCAGCGTAGGCCCAAGATGGAATGTTCATTTGAGTGAGGTCTAGGATACTCTCTTCCGGAGCAGTGGTGTTTAGCGTCAATGTGACTTCTTTTGATTGCGAATTGTCAAATGATGATTTGATACGGATGGTGACTGAAATAGATTCATCCATCATTTCTGGATTTGGATTGAATCGAAGTGTGTAAGTTGCCGAACCACCGTCCGCTTGGACCGTTCCATCTTGACCGGAGTTCGTGATATTCCAACCAATGTTCCTCTCCTCAAGGAGAGCTCCATTTTGGATGGTGACGGTGACCTCATCATCGACGTTTCCGGCATTGGATACAAACAGTGTTGCGGACATGGGTTGCATGAGTTCAGAGGACAATGTAAGTTTGTCCTCCTGCAATGAAGCACTCAAAGAGACGAACTCAGCGACTTGGGCCATGATGTTGCTACTGTCAGAAGGGAAAAATGCGCTCAAGAAATCTGGCAACGTTTCACCAACACCTTGCACAGAAGTAACCTCTGCGTCAATCGTGACGTTTCGCAGTGTTGCATCCGATGAATCACTTCGAATCATGACTTGGATCTCAATTGAATCGCCCGCCGCAATTGTGGCGGATTCGGGCCCTGATGCCACAAACCCGTCACCATCATAGGAAAACTCAACATTTTCAGAAAAAGTGGATGGGTTCTCAACGGTACAAGTCGCGACTGCGTAGTAATCGCCCATACCGATATAGTCGAGATACAGTGTATTCTCCTCATTTTCGCATGTGATATCGACCCCTGGAGCAGGACTATCTTGTGCTTGAGCGGGGGAAAAAGAAAGCGAAGAAAGCACGAGGACCAATGCCAAGGCAAGGCCTCGATTGACTCCTGTCATGAACCTCGGTGACCGGGCTTTATTCAAGAGGGTTCGCTTCAATTTGGTGGACCCCACCGGATTTGAACCAGTGACCACCGAGTTATGAGCTCGGCGCTCTAACCAGACTAAGCTAGGGGTCCTTGAAGATGCGCAGGGGTCGAGGCACTTGAGCCTTCACTCACCCGCTATCGCTTCTTGGATGACGTCTTCGACGGCTTCGCGACAGTCAGCTGGGACGAACAACATGATGTCATCAAGTCGCTTGATGCTGGCTACAATCGGGCTGACATCACTAATGTCCAATCCACCTTCAACCATGATTCCGCCCGCATAGGGACGGTAACCCTCCTTGTGAACGCGTGCGGTAATCATGTCGAGAAGTGGGTCATGTCCAGCCTTGGCAAGGATGTCTTCAATTCGAGATTTCGCATCCCAATAAGCGAGTTCTGTCAAATCTCGTACACGAACACGCTTGTGCATGTTCGCCCGACGGGCGAGAAGCCCTGCCCACTTTGAGAGAATGGGGTCATCGTGTGTGACAAAGGCAGACAACTCCGCCTGAATCAGACTATCCGTCAGGGCAAGGTAATCCTTGACCGATAAATTGTCATCCATCAGCATTCGATTCATTCGGACACTGACCGTCAACTTTCCTTCTTCGACCAACTCTCGTGCACGCACAAGTGCGCGAATGACATAGGACGTCGTGAGCATGTTCAGTTTGTGAAAGTACACGTTATGATACATGTGATACCGCATCAACAAGTAGGACTCAACTTCAGAAACACCCCCTCGAGAAACCGTCAGATGGCCGTCATCACCGATTCGAAGAGAGCGGAAAATTCGGTACACATCGAAGGTTCCGATTTTTGCACCCGTATTGACTTGATCACGCATCAAATAATCGAGACGATCAACGTCCAGTTGGCTGCTCACAATGTCATGCAAAACCGGCGGTTCACAAGTCCCATCAAGAATAGAGAACAGGCGAGACAATCCATCTTCGCCAATCAGTTCAAGCAAGACCTGGCGCAAATCATTGTCAGGGTCCTCCAAAATTTTCCGACCCCAAGTTTCGTGATGATGGTAGGTTGCGAAGACCTTGTCACTCTCTAACGCATGACTGAACGGTGGGTGACCGATATCGTGCAAGAGAGCGGCAAAGCGAACCAATCGCGCATCTTCAGGTGAAATGCGCCCGGGGTTGACCGTCTCCAAATGCTTGAGCAAAATTCCAGCGAGATGCTGAGCGCCTAGGCTGTGAACAAATCGTGTGTGTGTAGCAGTGGGGAACACATAGTGACAGGTGGCCAATTGTTTGACATCGCGAAGCCGTTGAAAGGTGCGAGTATCGACCAGACGACTAATGTCATCATCAAGAACAATGTCTCGATGTACATTGTCTCGAACCACTCGATCATGTCCTGTCACTGTCTCACCTCATAGGGTCTCGGGCCCACCCGCGGGCATCACTTTCAACGGCCCGGTGTTGCCTCGCAATACGGGACCCTCTGTAAGGGTTGCAAAAATGCCAATGTCTTGCAGATTGTGTGAAAGTGAGAACCACGGCCGACCATATTGATCTACTGACATGTCCAAGAAATCACCCAAACCACCGCATCGATTGTAGCCACATCCTTCTTCAAGATCAATGGGGTCATCGGGCGCATTGATCTGAACTGTGGTGAACAAAGGAGCGTCTCCAAACGCATCGGTCACCACCGTAAGGTAGGCATTCCAAGTGTCACCACCGGAATCCCCTACATATCCAAACGCGACTTTTCCTCCAGCACCAGCAGTCACAACAGGGAATCCTGTACCCACCAATTCGGTCGGAGGTGCAATCATCATCGCATCACTCCAGGTATTTCCTTCATCCAGAGAGTAAGCATAGTACGGCATGTTGTCAGAACCCATCCACATAGCATGTACGTTATCATCATCGTCCACAGCAACTTGAGCTTCTTCAGCGTTCCAAGTATCTGCTGTTCCCGATTCATCGGTTGGCAGTGTGTGTTCAGTCCAGGTCAAGCCACCATTTGTGCTACGATAAATCGCATATCCTTGGCCGTTACATCCCGCATTCCCACGGTAGAAGTTGCCATTAGGCCCACCTTCTAGATGTGCAGTTAGACCCCCACTTTGACAATCTACGGGTGCCCCTGAGACTTCTGGAGTCCAAGTGTTTCCACCATCAAAACTGGAAGAACATAGTGGATGAGGTGCATTCCCATTGATGCAGAAAACCCAGGTCGTGGGATGGAGAGCAGCAGGGTAAGGGGCCGAAGTAATCGTCTGGTGGTCCTGGACTGAACGAATGTCGGTAGCCACCGTGGGTGGTGACCAGGAGGCCCCTTCATTGTCTGACCACTCGACTGTCATCCCAAGCAAAGCATGCATGTCGAACTTCATGATTCGATCCGTCCACTTGTCGACATAGACATAGGGATCATTGCTGTTGGGTACAGGGACGATGGCATCATACACATCATTGCAAGAATAATCGGACAAGTTGGTCATTTCAATCAAACCTGTGCACTGTACAATCGCGGTTGAACCCGCAGCACCATTGCCCCAACTGGTCATGTACAAATTGTCATCCGAAGTGATGCCCATGGTCGGCTCAAAGGTACTGAGACCAATTCCGTAGTATGATGCTGAAGACCAGAAAGGCGTATTGTCACCAGTCAGATTTGCAGTGATGTTGGCTGCAAGTACTGCCGTCTCATCCAGCGCATCAATACCTCCACTGTAGTGGTACCAAGTGGTGTTTGAAATCGGGCGGTCGAATTCGAATGGAGAGGATTCTTCGGTCACGACCTCTTCTTCAGAACCCAAACAACCAGACAGGGATGTGCAGATCATCAGCACGGCAAGAGCGATGGCGAACTTGGCCTGTTGCATTCAATCCCCCGGCCCTACGGGGCCGGGACCTACGCTTCAAACCAACGGTTTTGAAAAAAACCTGAAAAATCAGCATTTTACTGAGAATTCAGTTTTTTTCTGGTAAAATTATCTCTGATGGATTTGGACGATTTGCATTGAATGAATTGATCTTTTCATCACTCGGATAACCGAGACAAATTCCACAAAGTAACGAGTAGTTTTTGCTGATGTCAAATTCCTTGCGGACAGCATCTTCCCAAATTGCAACTGCGCCTTGAGGGCACGTCCCCAATCCTTTGGAATGTGCAGAAAGAATCAGATTTTGCATGAATAATCCTGCGTCTGATGCCGAATATTTACGCAATGATTTGTGTGTGAAAATAAACAGTTCTACCGGTGCTCCAAAGAATTCATAATTTCGGGCCCAAGATTGATCACGGGCTTCCTTGTCATCTCTGTCGACCCCGATAAATGAAAAAAATTCTTTGCCTTGACTTTTCGACCTCTCGATCAAATCTTTGTGGTAAGGCCTCGTTACAATCCAATTACTCGTTGGTAGACCTTTTCGTTTTAGTACCGCTTTGATCTTTCCAAAAAGACCACTTCGGGCTCCTTTAATCGCCTCCCATCTAGAAAGAAATTCTTTCGAAAGGCGATCACGAACATCGCCTTTGGCCACGGCCACTCGAATGGGCCGGGTGTTGCTCCAACTCGGAGATGTGAGCCCGTCCGCAATAATTTGTTCAATGATTTCATCAGGAACGGGAGTGGGCAGGAAATCTCTTGTCGAACGTCTTGAAGATACAAATGAATGGAAATCATTCGAATCGAAGCCCATAATTGCATTCCACCGAACTAATTCACTCGCCCCAATAGGCTTCGCGAATGGCCTGATTGGTTTCCATACAGGCGACCACATCCGCAGGTCGACTTGGCATATTTTCGATCCCAGCAAGGTGTTCGAATAAGGGTTCAACATTGGACATGTTGACAACGCCCCATCCGACCTGAGTGCAAGGTGCAACCGGTGAGATGGGCATGGTACCTGAGGTTGGATCCCATGTGGATGAACTCGGATACCAAGCCGACAGGTTGAGTGCATCCCTGAGAATGCTGTTGGTGATGGACAGGTTTGTGCCGTTGACCAACTGCCCGCCACGTTCCTCAGAAGCACCGGACCCCATGTCTCCCGAAAGCTCTCGCAACTGGGTCAAAACCAGACTGAGAATACCAGCCGTTCGAGGGGTTGCAAATGATGTGCCTGAGGTTTGATGATACCCATCCGTATCGTCGTGATTGGGCAACACTTGTGTCCAATCCGCAGCAATATCTGGATAGGAACCACTCATGGTTTCCTTTTGATCATCATCTTCTTCAGCGTATCCTGAAATTCCAATCGACCATGGAGGACCTGCAGTGGAATCCTGAACGGCTGGAGAAGGCGTGTTGTCGGCCGCTCCAGTGTGGACCTTGTTGTGTTCAACCACAGCAACGCGAGTCGCATCCTCTATCCCTGGAACAGGTACACTCCCAATCGGTCCGAATGATGTGGTGACAATATCGACAAGTGGTTGATTTGCTGCAGCCAATACCGCTGCATCGCTGAATCCTTCTACGAAGAAAATGATGGCATCGGGGTTGGCATCCAGTACTGCACCCGTCACCGCAGTCCCGTGCCCATCCGAAGGGTCGTCCAAAATGGGGATGTCTGTACCATCATCCGGAGTAGTTCCGATGATGCGAGTGCCTGGGAAGTAGACGATATCACTGGCTGTGATGAGGTCCCAACAAGTCGGTGCATCTGCCTCGTATCGTTCCTGCCAAGTTCCATTCTGTGTGAGGTTACACCACATCGTTACTCCGAGCCCATCCAACAACCAATCCGGTAGCGTTTCGTTGAGGACGAAGCGATCGTGGTAGACGTTGATTCCAGTGTCAATCGGAGCGACCACCGAGTAGGCTCCGAATGACTCCACTTCAAGTCCGACTTCAGGGGCTTCAGGAACCTCTGGCCAAAGACAGCCTGCGAAGCTTGAACAGATGAGAAGTAGCACCAAGAATCCAGGAATTGTCCTACTCGACATCGTCTTCCCCGGCCCTTCGGGGCCGGGCCTCATGCTTCAACCCGACGGTTGCCATTGAATCTCAACCAGAGGGCTGCAGGAACTGAAACAAATCCAATGGAAGCAAACCAAGTGATGAATGACCCGAATACCACGCCATATTCAGGTAGTGTAAAGGTGGCCAATAATGCGTAAAAACTCACTGACATGGCACCAAGCATCATCGGTCCAACCGCCCCACTTGGAACCTCCTCGCCCTGTGCAATCCAAAGTGCAACCATACTCGTCAAGAAAATTGCCGGGAATACAGATGCCATTCCGGCCAGCAGCGGGGAACCGAGTTGAGAGAGCCAGACCGCCAATCCGATGGCTGTGGCCGCCGCAATGCCTCGGCAAGCAAGCGTGAAAGGACCTACGCGATTTTTCCCTCGCGGTGCAGGCTTGTGTTCAAGGCTAATCCGCAAACCGAGAAGGATACCGAAAATGAGAGCAGCCAAACCTATGGTCATCGATGCCTGTTCTGAAAACAGTGTTACAGATAGGGCGGCACCTGCAAACCACACACTGAGATTAATGATCGTGATCACTGCCAACCGTTTGCCAAAACTCCACGAAGGGATACGTGGAGGAACCACGCGCCACAACCATAGAAAAATGGCATTCAACAACATGCCTACTGGGACCATTCCCATCGCAGAATCAAATGCATCTGATTCCGGTTCAGCCAGCCACATGAAGGCGGCTGCAGGGACAATGGTAGTGGGGATGGTTCCAAGGATTCCACCAATCACTCCACCGAATTTCTCAATCGCAACCGTGACGGCAATGGCCACCAAACCCGCTAGAAATGCAGCGAGCAGGATTTGGGCCTGCGCGTCCATTCAAATCCCTTGATTCTACTCTGGGGGCGCTTCGACAAAATCGACTCCTTCACGGAGATTTTGCAATTGCATGTACAGGACAGCTGCGGCTGCCAGCGAGAGGAACAACAGAGACGATAGTCCTGCAACAATCATGCCCGTACTCAAGAATCCAGAGTCGTCCATTTCTGCAGGTGCCTTCTCACTCCCCATGATGTGCAAGTGAGCGACCACGTTGGCACTCGAGTTGCTACCAACCAATGCTCGAACCATCAGGGTCTGATTGCCTTCAATCGTGTTTCCCGGCAGGTACTGCAAGCGATCGACAAACAAGTCATGCTCGATTTCAAACTCTTGTGAACCCGCAACAAAGCTGTTCAAATCCATCCACTCGTCTCGCATATCCCAAGTTCGCCACTGCACCTTTTCAGCAGCACCTTCAATCTTGAAGCTGATTGAATCTCCCTGGCCGACGTGAATCTTGTTGTCCGCCATACTCGGCGTCGATAGATTGACTGCAACGATTTCGGTAAACCCGTACACTTGGTTGGCGGCTTCCATCACCGCAGGATGGGCTCGAACTTCGCCGTGCCCATACACGTTGTTCTGACGTGGCTTGGGGTTGTGGGGTCCGTCCGTTTCCGGGCAGGGCTCGTTTGCACCCGCATGATGACAGGGTCTGTATTCTGCAGTTTCTTGCATGATATTTCGTACATCAAATGGAGACAGTTCCGGATTGGCTTGGTACATCAATGCCGCGACACCGGCTGCACCAGGTGTGGCCATGCTGGTTCCAGACATGCTGGTGTAACCGGTTCCTGAATTGTATTGCACTGACATCACACTTGAGCCAACGAAAGCAAGATTGGGTTTGATACGACCTTCTTCGGTTGGACCTTGACTTGAATAAATTGCAATGCCCGGATCATCACCCTTGTCCAATGCGCCGACTGTGATGACATCCTCTGCACTACCGGGAGTTCCAATTTGTGCCGTGACACCGTTGTTACCTGCGGCGATGAACAATGCAACACCGGAACGGACCATCTCATTGGCCATGCGCGCAACACTCTCTTCCTCTGCAGCAGTCATCTCAATGATTCCTGGACCACCCAAACTCATGCTGGCGGCTCGGATGTTGAACTCATGGCGCTTGTCCACCGTCCACTCCATGCCCATCATGACACCCGCAAACGAACCAGAGCCACCTGCATCGAGGACTTTCACACCAACCAATTGAGCCTGTGGTGCGACTCCAGTGTGCTCATAGTTAGGAGCGCCCGTTCCAGCGGTTGTCCCTGCACAGTGTGACCCATGTCCTTGGTCATCATAGGGGAATACTTCCGATCCATTGGTCAGCCCCGGATTATTGATGACATCGTAGAAGGCGATGATTTTCGGATCATCTGTGCTGTTGTCATCGTCCAAATCATCGAGACCCACGTGTTCTCCGTCGATACCCGTATCAATAATCGCAACAACACTGCCAGCACCGTCATACCCTGTGGCTTCGTAAACGTCCCAGACCCCATGGGTATCCTTCATGTCGGAGTTTACGATTTGCAACACACTATCCAATTCAACCATCACGACTCCGGGGAGCCGGGACATCGGGACAATGTCCTCGACTGCAACTGATCCTGCAATGCTGTCAATCAGGTGGAAGGTGTGAAGATGAACGAAATCAAGTTCATTTTGCAAAAGGGTTACGTCGTCTTCAGTCGGCAAATGATCCAAGTTGACTATGACATCAATGTGACCATTTTCATCGACCCACTCAAAGTCAGTGTTGTTTAGAGCAACCCAGATGTCATCATCGATGCCATCCTTGTCCTTGTCCATGAGTGTGTCTTCCCACCAATGGACCTCTTCCTGAGGTTGCGGTGTGACTGGGGTGGCAACTGCTGCGACCGTAACAGGGAACACAAACAACCCGATGGCGGCAATAGCGAGGATGGCGCGATAGCGATTCTCAGACATGGTATCACCCTACGGGTGAAGGGTCTGATTATTCAATCAAACGGTTCCGTGGAAGGTGCTCCATTGAAGGACTCAGCCCAGAGTCGAATACCATGCGCAGGCACTGGTTGGCATTGGTCATCGTCGGCCTTCTAGCGACTTCGACTGCCTCTGCGATCACGATTACACAGCCTGATTTCCAAAGTGGAGATTGGTTTGAGTACGACGGTTGGACGGCAGCTGTGTTTGCTGAATATGAAGCGAAAATGGAGGGTGAAAGTCCCGACTATGAACGGCTCAACCTCACTGAAGATGTCCCAATGCGACTTACATTTCAAGACCAAGAAAACATCAATCTTGGAGGCGAAGATACGAATTGTAGAGTCAGCATCATTGAACATTCAGTCAACATGACTGTGCACTTCACACCGGGAAGTACTGATTACACCAACGATACGATGACACTGAATGTCACGACCAACATCAAGGTCTGGATGCCGACGGGAGCGAGTGCTTTCGAGAAACGTGTTGAAACGATTACGCTGGAAACTTGGTTTAGTGGAGGCGGTGAAGACAACTATATCGAGTCAAGGTTGACCACGGAGGAAATCATTGAGCGGGACGGTTTGTGGCCCAGTGGCATTGAAGTTGGCCACGAGTGGGACTTTGCAGAAACCATAACGCGAACCATTGTCACCGAAGAGCGAATCAATCGAGCGTTGTGGAATGAAACCAGTCGTGTGACGGATAACATCGCTCGACAAGTGACTTGGACAGCCGCCGAAGAAGTTGAAATCGCTGTCGGAGAATACAATCTTGATACCGTTCCTACCATTCGAATGGAACAACAAATTGTCGGCGAATCTAGAACCAGTACCAATTGGTATCATGAAGAGGGATATCTCGTCAAAACTCAGCATTTTTTCAACGGTACGCTATTGTTGTCAGCTACTCTTACCGATCACGATTATTCTGCAGAGAACGTCGTCAACACAGTGGTCACAAGCAATGGGTTGCCTGCACCTTCTCTCATCACAGCAATCACTGCAATCGGCATCGCCGCTATACAGCGTTCAAAATCGGAATGAGAGCCCCAAACGCTGGGCATTTTCATGTCCAATGTCTAACACCAAGGGGGCTCGTTGAATGGCATCTTGTCGAAGCAGAGCTCCAATTGCACTCCCTTCAAGCGTCAGGGTTGAACCACCACAGACCATTGATGCAGATTGAACATTCACACATGCGATGATACCGTGGGTGGCCCAATCAATGCTAGTCGGCGTGTCATCCATTCGATTTCCAACCTGGACTGACAAGGTCACATGGCCGTCCTCAAGAGTAAAATTGTACATGGTGGCATGATGCCATAGTGTCCCGGATTCTCCTTCTGGACCGGTCACAGTGACATTGATCATTTGGTTTAGGGGTGAAACTGCGGTCTCGATTTCAACCCCCACTTCTGCAGACACGATCGGGATGTAATCTGTCAACCAAAATTTTGCATCCACGCCTTCCAAGGCAATATCATCCGTCCACCAATAGACATCAAAAGCTATGGAGGGACACCACCAGCGATCTTCCAACAAATCTCCATTCGTATTGTTCCACCAAACCCGATACGATTCCTCACAGCCAGGATAAGTGGCTGGGCTTGGACCGATTTCTGCGACTTTGTAAACAATCACTTCCTCTGTTTCGACAACATCCTCAGAAATTTGCACCGGCCCCCCGCTCCCCGTCCAGATTTCCGTGTGTACGAAAACGGAGTTCCAACTTTCATTGACAATCATGGGGAAATCATTCACCTCCTGGGGTGGGAAATAATGGTGTTCATGATCAAAATCGGCGATACCCGTGGTCCAAATCCCGAAGGCATCGAAGTCAAGATCCAGGGATTGAACTCGGCTAATTACGGCCAAATCCGACATCCGGACCCATCGAACTTCTTGATAATTGACGAGCAGTTCACCTGATGCAAAGATGCCCGTATTGGGCTCGGGGAAGCGACCGGCTCCAGTCGCATAGGCATCGATATCCAAACGGTATGAAGGAATCAATTGCCCAGATACATTGTGCAAGGTAGCTGCAGCAACCGTAATCGTGGCATCCCCGTAAAGCAAATCTAGAGATGAGCCTGCCAGGTCCGGGCTATCCTCGACCAACAACACAGCATCCAATTCAATGTCATACACCCATGAATCTCCAACATTCCAAGTCACCAGTGGGGCCGAAAGAATTTGGTCTTCGGAATGGCGAATGCTTGAGACATCCTCCAACGAGAGTGGGGAGGTACCGATGCTGAAAAGCAGCAGCGTAACGACGAATGTCAGTATTCTGCCCACGTTTGACCGATAACAATCCAGCAAATGAGACCACCGGCGTATTCGGCAAGGTTCATGCCTCTCAGGAGGTGTCGGTAGTTCATGTCGAAGATGTGGGCTGCGTTCTTTTTGTCCGTTCTCTTGGTCTCAACGCTGAATTTCTATGCTGTCGTTCGAGAACCAGATCGTATCGAAATTGATGAAGTGCACGAGCACCTATCTGAAACGGTGAAAGTCGAAGGGACCCTGATTTCTTGGGTCCGCGACCCCTACAGTGATGGATCCGATCGCGTTGATTTACAAGTTGAAGATGCGCCCAATGTCGTGAAAATCCGATGGTATGACACCAGTGAAGTCCCACCGATTGGTTCCACTGTCATCGTCGAAGGAGAAGTTGTGCAATACAACGGGAAGATTTGGATCAATTCCAAGGGTATGGGTGCAATTACCGAGAAAGCCGGCGCTGAAGTCATTATGTTTGATACAACATTGAATGATATTTCTGCCAATGCATCCGCTTACGAATCGCGCGTGGTCAATCTCTCCGGATATCTTTCGGATGCGCTAGAACCAAACGTAACTTGGCAGAGTTTTACCCTGATTGACAACCCCTCCTACCTCGATAGTGACCATCGATTATCCGTATCTTTGCAGGGCCGTGTGACAGAGTGGATCGAAGCCGGTTCTAAGGTGAACTTGACCGGTTGGGTTCAATGGGATGAACGAAATTACCGCTGGTCGATTGTGGTCCAATCTTCGACAGTTGAAGTCACACATCCAGCAGGTGCGAAGCGATTGTCATGGGCGGTAGCCGCTGAAACGTGGTCATATGACATTGGCAAACTCGTCTATGTCGAGGGTACATACACTTGGCTTGATGACGATGGAGATTTGGAAATCGATCATGGTGAACACTGGATTGTAGCACCAGGTGGACAAAATGTGGGTATCATTTGTATGATTCCGACCGTTGGCTGGAATGGTACGTTACCCGAAGATGGATTCTCCGGGCGTTTGGTTTGGTCCGAAGATCGAGCTCAGATTTGCCTGCAGATGAGCGATGAGAATCATGTTCTGAACCCTGTTGGCATCTTGATTGGAGATTTTACCTCATTGGCGACCATCGCCGCAAATCCGACCGATTGGATTGGACAAGAAGTGAATGTGGCCGGTTGGACCACCGGCGCGGTTTCACCAGATTATGACAAGGGATATCTTGGCGATGGGAAAGACTACATGGAGCGATCCACAACCCTAAGATTCCAAATTGCAGGCGCTCATGCGGAATGGATTGAGAAGGGCACGTACATTGAATTCTACAATGCCACCGTTATTTGGAATGAAGCTGAAGGGCGCATCATGCTTGATGTCCCCCTATACGCAGTTGGTTCGGTTGACATCCCCCCAGATACGTTCTCATGGAGTGCAGGCTGGGATGCTTGGACTTGGCAAGTCAACACGCTAGTCAATGTCAACGCGGAATTGAATCAGACCGATGAAGGGGATTTGTGGCTGTTGGCGTCCGGTAGTGAACAGCGAATTTGCCTGTTTGATGATGGAACTGCGACTGAAGTCGGGTTTGATGAAGGGGGCAATAGCACCGGTGTACAGGTGTGGACGGGGCGATTGGTTGCAATTGATGCTACCAGCGACCCAGGTACACAACTATGTTTGACACTGTAGGGGTGACACTATGCTGGAAGGATACATGCTTGATTGGGCTTGGCTCATGGGCTCATTCTTCATTGGAATCTTCCTTGGATGCATGACTGGATTGATTCCCGGATTTCACGTGAACAATGTGGCTCTAATCGCGCTTTCCATGTCACCTCTCGCCGTGGGTGCGGGCATTCCACTTTCGGCTGTCGCTGCGATCATTGTCTCCATGGGGACCGTTCACACGTTCCTAAATTACATTCCTAGTGCGTTGATTGGAGCCCCTGATGGGGATACTGCGTTGGCTTTATTGCCCGGCCATCGAATGCTGATTTCGGGACATGCAGCACAGGGCGTAGCCTATTCTGCTCGTGGCAGTCAACTTGGACTTCTATTGAGCATCCCGCTACTATTGGTTGCACGGCTCCTGTTTGGTACCAATCCGGGGCTGGGTTTGTATGAACTCAGTCGAGACATTTTGCCTTGGCTCTTGTTGGCCATTTCCGTATTCCTGATCCTCACCGAAACCACTCGACTGGCATGGCCAAGTTGGGTCCAAGCCTCAACGAAGTGGGCAATGTTGCCCTTATCCAAACCGAAAGAATTCACATTCCACATCGGAAAATGGAGAATCTACCGTAGAATCGAAGCCATTGATTTCCGCTTAGGAGACAATTCTCGAGCGGCAGGAATGTTGGTTGCAACCGCATTTTTCCTGCTCGCAGGATTCTATGGGTGGGCCGTGTTCGAGTTACCCGGTCGCAGCCCCGTTGGCATGCCTTCTGCCACTCTGCTCATGCCCGCACTGGCTGGATTGTTCGGAATTGCAAATTTGATTGACATTTATGTCACCACTTCTGAGATGCCACCACAAGAACCGAATTGGGATTTGCCACCTGCGAAACCCCTGATTGTGCCGTGTTTCTTGTCCTCGTGTTGTGCCGCGGTCATGGCCATTTTGCCTGGGATGACTGCAGCCCAAGCAACCGTTGTCGTAATGACGGTTCGAAACTTCTGGGGGAGATTGACAGACCCCAATTACATCCCGGCTGATTTTGAATATGGACCCGGCGGAATCAATGATCCTGCTGCACGTGCAAGAATTGCGGAATATCGTGCGGAAACCGCACGAATGCATGGATTGGAGGTTCCCGAAGATGGAGGATTCATTTCCGCTTCTGACGGTGAAGATTACGCTGATTGGGATACTGAGGTTGGTGGAGATGTGGAAGTCATCGGCGACAACCAAGCTGAACTTGTCGATCGAGAGATGGAGGATGAGGCCATGCTCGCGAAGGCCAGAGAAGTCAAGGAAAGCAGCCCCGAGTTGGAAGACCTTGATGCCCAAACTCGTCAACAAGATCTCGAAGTGATTGCAGTCCTTTCAGCCACAAATACAGCTGTGACCGTGATGGTTCTGACCTTCCTATACCTTGTATTGCGCCCACGTTCGGGTGCAGCACTTGCACTGAATATGATGTATCCAATCGACCAGTGGACTGGACTTGAACCACCTTCCGATTACATCCGATTGATGGCCATCACCATTGGAGCCGGATTGTTTGCTGTACCGGTCATGATCAAGGTCGGGCAGGGCATGCTGAAACTACACGAGTTGATTCCACTTCGAAGCATGGTGATGGGAGTCATTGGATTTGTCACGATCTTAGTCTGGTTGTCAACCGGATGGATTGGAATCGGTGTTCTGATTGTGGGGACGGCGATGGGATTGATGCCACCACGAATTGGAATCCGTCGTAGTCACGGCATGGGCATCATCTTGGTGCCGATTATGATTTACACCTTTGCACAGAAACTGGATGGTTTCGGTTTCATCTGATGTGCGGAGGCACTAAGGGCGAGACACCCTCACGCGTGAGCGCAGGGCTATGCCCTGCGGTGAGTCCGATGTGTCGCAAAGCCCTGCTATTGACCTCGCTAATGCTGATAATGAGCCTCTCTCCTTTGGTGCAAGCCACCGAAGGAAGATCAACCGCATGCAGTGGTGACATCTGCATCAATGAGTTGATGCCGAATCCAATGGGAACGGATACAGGGACCTATCCCGCTTGTGAATGGGTTGAACTCTACAACAGGGGCACCACGGATATCAACCTTCAGGGATGGACACTCGACGATGCATCATGGTCACACCCCATCGATGCCAATACATGGGTGGACTTCGCCAACTTGGCCAACCCCTACGTTCTGCCTGCCGGAGGATACGCGATTATCGCTGAAAATAATCAAGGCACACTCAAACTCAACAATGCCGGAGAAATCCTTGACCTTATCGATTCAGCAGGAACATCGGTCCATACAGTTACTACCGGGCAAGCCAGCAGTGATGTGAGCAAAATTCCAGGGAGTTTGCCAACCGATGATTTTGTCGACTCAAATTCCAATACACCGGGAGCTGCAAATACAGGCGGTACGGCAACTGGGCCCGAATATGTGCAAAGTGAAATGCGAATAACAGAAGTCATGCCCGACCCTTACTGGACCGATGACAACGCAACATGGCCGGGTGGAGAATGGGTGGAGATTGCCAACACCGGTCAGGTTGCCATCGACCTCGCAGGTTGGTCCATTGAGGATGCAGCCGGCAATTCCATGGCCATGAATACCACCCATCTTGTGGGACAAGGCACGGTGATTCAGCCCGGAGAGCACCGGATCGTTGCTGTCAACGGTACACGGACTTATGGAATGCTCAACAATGGCCAAGGTACTGAGAAGGTCAAGCTCCTCATGCCGGATGGAAACATCACACATCAGGTCGAATATTCGGGACCCACCGCACCGGGACATTCGTACGTCAATCTCTCTGCTACAACTCCGGATTGGGGTCGTAACGCAGACGCCCTGTTGACGGCAAAGTGGCCTACGCCATTGCAATTCAATGCCCCGAATGCGATTCTCTCGGGACTTGGGATTCAAATGAATGAGATTTTGATCAACGCCAGTACAGCCCCCGAGTCCACAGGCACTTGGGTCGAATTTTACTACCCTGACATGGGCCAACCACAAACAATCGATCCTTCCACACTGGCGATCCACACCGGTACGGGCGTGATGGCAAATCCATTGCCTGCAACTTTCTCTCCGGGTGAATTGTATGTTTACGGTCCAATCGATTTGATTGTCATCCATGACTCAATCTCCTTGGTTGATGGCAATGGTGACATCCGACAATTTGTTTCGTGGGATTCTGCATACGATGAGAATGTGAGTATCGTACCGGCGGATCCATTGATGCCTGAAGGACAGTGGATGCCATCCACATACAACACACCTGGTGCACTGAACCCAGGCCAGGGCAATGGAAACACGGACAATGAGACCATAGACACTGGAATGCGAATCTCCGAATTCTTGCCCAACCCCACCGGTTCAGATTCTCAGACTGGAATGGATGGTGAATGGGTTGAAATTGTCAATACCGGAAACCAAACTGTTGACTTGAGTGGGTGGGAACTGCGATCAGGATCTGGATTCGCTTTGCCTTCGTCGACTCTGGCCCCCGGTGAATATGCGGTCTATCCTATCGGGAGCCAATCCATCACCCTCACCAATGCCCAAGGCACACTGAAACTCAATGATCCGGAGGGCATCACAGTTCACACTGTGGTCTGGGACCACTCCGCATATGGAATGAGCATGGTTCCCGGTCTGAGTTCAAGTCAGATGTGGGTTGTCGGTGCTTGGCCGACACCGGGTGAGGCGAACCACATCTTCGAGCAACCTTATTCCGGTCCAACTGAAGTTGTGATGTCAGAGGTCAGTCCACAATGTTCCAACCCTACCGATGGTTTGGCCAATGAGTGGATTGAACTTCACAACGCTGCGGGTTATGCCGTCAATCTCTCTCGATGGATGGTTCAAGATGCCGGTGGAGGCGCGGCTGCTGTTGCACCTGATCGATTGTGGAACCACACCCCCAACTCAATGCTATTGGAGGCTGGAGAATTTGTTGTTCTGAATTTGGATGATAACATCCTCACAAATCAAGGTGAAACCATTGTCCTGGTGGATCCAAATGGGAATGGGATTCAAACACTGACGTGGGACACCAGCACTGATTGCGAGACTCTCGAATCACGGAATGGGGGAGCGGAAACAAGGCAAACACTGTGGCCAACTCCAGGTCAAGAGAATCCATTGATTCATTCATATGATGGAAGCATGACCATCAAATTCTCCCGATTCATGCCTGCAGAAGCATCATTTGGACGCCAAAATGATTGGTTTGAAATCACCAATACGGGGGACACTTGGGTCGACTTAGGGGGGTGGACGGTTGCCCGACTCACATCTGATTCAACACAAAATTCCTTGATGGTCAATTACATTCTTGAACCCGGACAATCAATTGTCATTTCCGAAAATCCTGCCAACCTAATCGAGGATGGCGGCCCCAGTGCTGTGGATGCTAACGCATTGTTCACCAACGACCCCCCTTGGCTGATTAATAGTGGAGGCGCGTTGCAATTGATTGCGCCCGACAGCACCATTGTGGACGCCTTTGTGTACGGTTCAGGATTTGCCGATATCGACGGTTGGAGTGGTTTAGCGCTTGAAATGCCACCTTCGGACATGTCTGGATTGATCTTGATGCGGGGAGACGGATGCGATACTTTGCCCGACACCGACACCTCAGCTGATTGGGAATATCGTTGGCTTCGATTGGGTTCAAGCCTGTTCTGTGATTCGGGGTACTTTGGAGCCGAGGGAACATTGACACCCACAAATTCACCCCGAGGGACATTGCAACAGATGGTGGATTGGATCAACGAGGCCACCACCTCATTGCACCTCCACATTTACCAATTCGATTCACCGGAATTGTATTTGGCAATCGAAGCTGCAGTTCTGCGAGGTGTAGAATGCACCATTTTACTTGAAGGACAAATTTTGGGAGACGCCTCAGATTCTGAAAATCAACGAGGTTGGGCTGATGAATTGCACAATGCGGGTTGTACTGTTCTATGGATGGTTGAGCCCGCAGGCGAAAATGCGCCTATGGCACCCTATCGCTACATTCACTCTAAAGTGGCTGTTCGCGATGGTGACAGTGTTTGGATGGGCAGCGGCAACTGGAAGCGTTCGACATTCCCATTGGATGGAGATGCAGGCAATCGAGATTCAGGGATTATCATCAACAGTCAGGACGTTGCCGATTTGGTCATGACCCGAATGACGTGGGATGAGAATGAGAGTCAATTGCACATCATGAATCATGATGATGTGCCCACCTCAATGGGTCGTCCGACCGGATGGGTCCGACCAACAGCATCGACCAATTATGGACCTTCGGAGCCACCTGCTTTGACTTACAATGGGCCGTTTGGTGCGATTCTGCTTACCTGTCCGGACGATTGCATTCAATCGCTGGTTTGGATGATTGATCAAGCCGAAGTCTCGATTGACCTGGCGCTGCAATATTTTGATTTGGGATGGCACTGGGGTTACGGTGAGAATCCATTGATTGAGGCAATTGAACGTGCTGCAAATCGAAGCGTTTCGGTTCGCTTGCTGATCAACGGATACTATGTTACCCAAGATGATGATATTCGTGAAACGGTGAATCACTTCAATCATCGATTGAACATGACATTGGGGTTGGATGTAGAAGCTCGCCTCATGCACACCTCCGCTGACATCACTAAACTACACGATAAGAGTTTGATTGTAGATGAAAAATGGAGTCTGTTCAGTAGCATCAACTGGGGCAGTAACAGTGCCCTAAGGAATCGCGAAATGGGAATTGCCATCGAACATCCAGAACTCGCCCAGCATCAAACCTTCATGTTTGATGACGACTGGTATCGATTTGATACGTCAACCGATACCGATGGCGATATGATGCCCGATTATTGGGAAGCGCAAAACCAACTGAATCGCTCTTGGTCAGCGGTGATGGGTACCACCAACTCAGAGCAAAACTTGGATCCAGATGGGGATGGATTGGCAAACCTACAGGAATACCAAAATGGTGGAGACGCGCAAAATCCGGATACCGATGGCGATTGTATCCATGATGGTGATGAGGTGTTGTGGGCTTGGGAACAAGCCATCGATGCTTATCTCGCTGTGCAAACTACAGATGCGAACTTGGACGGAATTCCAGACAATGAAACCGTCCCGTGCACGCTGACACAAACCGTAACCCCCGGTCCTGATGACAACACAGATCCATCGGAAGAGCAAGAGGAAGAAGCAGGTCCATTCCGCGAAGATGCAATGGATCGAACTTCTGCACAGGTGTTCTTGGTTCTACTCGTTCTCGCAGCCATCGGACTGGCCGGTGCTTTGGGACTGATGCTGTACAATAGCCGGATGGAATCCGCAGGCACAGTATTGGTCGATGATGCGGCGGATCTCGATTCTGAAGGATGGGATGATGAAGAGACCGTTGCACCACAGGGTGAGGTGATTCTTGATGGGACCAGTGTGGGCCCCAATGCTGGAAGCGAAGCCAGAGAGGTTGCCGTTGGCCGCGATGACGGTGTATTCGGTGCGCCCCAACTGGATGGATACAATTTCCCGGGCTGGTCACCACAACAAGTGCAGGATGCTCTCGATGCGGGTTGGACCGTAGAACAACTTCGTGAAAAGTACGATTCTGAGCAGTGAAGGCACGAAGGATTCATGGGCACCCGAGTAACGAGATGCATTATGGCAAGAGATTCGATTCCAACTCTAGACCTGCGAGAATACACCGATGGTGATGAGAATTCCAGAGATGCATTTGTTGAAAAAATGGGAGAAGCGCTTGAAGACATCGGCTTCTTCGCTTTGACAGGTCATGGAATCCCATTGGACGACATCGGTCGTGCGTACGAAGTCAGTGAGACCTTCTTCAACATGGATGATGCGACAAAAATGCGATGGAACCAATCCAGCAATCAGCGGGGTTATGTGCCATTTGGAGTCGAACACGCCAAAGACAATCCCGCACCGGACCTCAAGGAATTCTGGCAAACAGGTCGCACGTTACCCGATGACCACCCACTGAAGTCAGAATATGCGACAAACATCTGGCCCACTGAAGATTGTCCAGAGTTTGGTCCAGCGGTCGATGGCCTGTACATCCAGATGGAAGAACTCAGTCGTACACTATTGGAAGTATGCTCTCGATATTTGGGAAAGGGCCCCAATTGGTTGCCAGATATGGCCGTTGACGGGAACACGATTCTACGGATTTTGCACTACCCGGCATTGGGCGATGATGTCCCAGATGGAGCGGTCCGAAGCGCCCAACATGAAGATATCAATTTCATCACACTCTTGGTTGGAGCCAGTGCGGCTGGATTAGAGGTGATGGATCATGACGGGGGTTGGATTGCCGTGGAGGGAAATCATGAGCACATCATTGTCGATTCCGGTGACATGTTGCAAAACCTCACCAATGGACTGTTCAAGGCCGTGACCCATCGTGTTGTCAATCCACCCGATGCAAACAGCGACCGCTATTCGATGCCCATGTTCACACACCCTAGAGACGATGTCGACCTGACACCACGTCCCGAATTCATTGAGCGAACCGGTGGTAAAGCCCTCTATCCAAGTATCACCGCTGGTGAATTCCTACGGCAAAGACTCATCGAAATCGGATTGATTGACGATGACTGATATTCAGGCATTTGTAGATGGGGTCGTCGATGGGCGCCTCAGCGATTCCGAAGTTGAGGGTTGGATGCGAAATGTCTTCGATAACGGGTTGTCAGAAAGTGAAACCGTGGAACTTACGCACGCAATGCTCCATTCTGGAACCGTACTTGAGTGGCCCGAAGAGTGGAAACATTTGGTCGTAGACAAACACAGTACAGGCGGAATTGGAGACAAAGTCAGCTTGATTCTTGCACCCGCGCTTGCCGCTTGTGGACTCAAGTGTCCGATGATTGCCGGTCGCGGTTTGGCACACACTGGAGGGACGCTTGACAAATTGGAATCTCTGCAAGGTTACGATGTCAGTGTGACGCCGGAACAGGCGTCGGAAATGATCCAAACGATTGGATGTATGATTGGGGGACAAACCGGTGAAATTGCACCTGCGGACAAACGGATGTATGCGATTCGGGATGTGACTGGACTCATTGCCTCGACACCGCTGATCACCGGCTCGATTCTCTCCAAGAAAGCCGCCGAGGGATTGGCCGCGCTGGTGATGGACATCAAGGTCGGCCGAGCCGCCTTCATGCGAACACTAGACGAAGCTCGTATTCTGGCAGAATCGATCGTCTCAACTGGCAATGGATTGGGTATTTCTACACGCGTCACCCTAACCGAAATGGACACGCCAATCGGATTTGCTGCAGGCAATGCCCTCGAAGTTCTAGAGTCGGTGGAGACTTTGCGAGGCTCGGGTCCAGCTGACTTGGAAGAATTGGTCTGCATCCAGGGAGGCATCCTTCTCCATTCGACTGGAGTTTGCGAATCGATTGATGAAGGCGCGTTTCGAATTCATGATTCGTTGGTGGATGGCAGTGCAATGGCATTGTTTGAGCAAATGTGTATCGCCCAAGGTGTCGAGCAGTCATTGTTCAACAGTGAGCACAACCTGCTCAAAGGATTGGGGCTTCTCGATTCAGAACTAAACACCACTGATTTCCCGGTCCCTCAACCCGGATGGATTGCCGATATCGATGCCATGGCATTGGGAACTGTCGTATTGGAACTGGGCGGAGGGAGACTGGAGTTGGGTGACGATATCGACACTGCAGTTGGCTTTGTTCTCGATGCCCACGTGGGCTCATTAATGGTGGTCGATGAACCATGGATTACGGTCTATCATCGGGGAGAACTATCGGTGGCACACCAACAATTGATTCAGGAAGCAATCACCCTTAGCAATGAGCCGGTCGATGCGAACAGCAGAATAATCGATATTCTCTAAATCGTGTTTGCGCTTCTATGAAATAGAAGTAACATTCGATTGTATTCATGGTCTTCCAACGGCAGGCATTCCACTGCATTGCAATGGTCACCATTATGCTCCTTGCTGTACAAATTCCACTGCTTAATCAACAAACACAGGTCAATGTTGAATCGCGTAGTTTCACGGCAACCAATTGCCAAACCACAGAACGACCAAATGGAACGCCGATTTATGTCGATGCGATCAATGGCAGTGATTACTGGAATGGCACTTCGGTATGTCCAAAATCAACCATTGGAGGAGCCATTCAAAGTGCGTCAGCACATGATGAAATCATTGTCAAGGCGGGCCTGTATTATGAGAATTCAACCATTGACAATTTGGACGGCCTGACCATTCGCGCAGCAGCTGGAGAACGAGTCGTCATCGATGGAACAATGGGTATCTCTGATGATTTCAATGCAACCTGGCATACCGACGCTGACGGCATCCAATACGTCGATTTGCCCGAGCATGGTTGGCAACTGTTTCTCGATTATACCGAGCAAATTCCGGCACGGTGGCCAAATGCAAATTTTGAGGACGAGTCTGTTTTCAACCGCAGTCGATGGGCACAAGGAACCATCACGAACTCCAATAATGCTTACACCAATGGTTGGTTGACCGATGCCGGTAGCACCACCGGTTCACAAGGGGGGCTGTTGGCCAGTGGAATTGATCCCATTGGAGCCATCGCAGTTCTGAATGTGGCCTCCTTTAGATCATACAGCCGGGTTGTGACAAGTTGGAATGCGAGCAATGAAACCATTGGGTTTGATTCTACCGACCAATGGAAAACAAAGCACCACGCCTACTTCCTTGAGGGAAAACGAGAGCTGATTGATATTGAAGGAGAATGGTGGTACAATGATTCTGCACAACGCCTCTACTACAAAACTCCCGCCAACCAAAATGCGAACAATTTGGATTTGAGAATCAAAACTCAACCGTATGCGTTTAGTGTGATTAACTCAGATGACGTGGCCTTTGAGAATCTCGAATTC
>DAHO01000044.1:0-588 GCA_002498455.1 Euryarchaeota archaeon UBA602 | reverse complement strand
AAAGCACCACGCCTACTTCCTTGAAGGAAAACGAGAGTTGATTGATGTTGAAGGTGAATGGTGGTACAACGATTCTGCACAACGACTCCACTACAAAACTCCCGCCAACCAAAATGCAAACAATTTGGATTTGAGAATCAAAACTCAACCGTATGCGTTTAGCGTGATTAACTCAGACGATGTGGCCTTTGAGAATCTCGAATTCTTTGCAACTACGGTCCAGTTTGACGACTGTGTCGGGTGTTCCATTGAGGACACAATCATGCGATATCCCAGCACATCTAAGCGAGGGTTGAACATTGCGGGTGAAGACGTAGAAGATCGCTGGGTCACTCGATTTGATCATTGCAGTTATTCATTGATTGAAGATACTGCGATTCTGTACACAGATGGTACCGCTGTTGAATTCCATGGGGCTGCACGACAATCCCACAACAATACAATTAACGATTCCTATTTCTCTCATATCGATTGGTCGGTGAGCGATACCCCTGGATTGATGGTCACCATTTATGATGGTGGGAAGGACAATTCTTTCACCAACAACACAATGCATCGTACAGGTGCGTCTGCAACCATTTCGATTGG
>DAHO01000049.1 GCA_002498455.1 Euryarchaeota archaeon UBA602 | reverse complement strand
ACCAGTTCATACATCCCTGGGATGGAAGCGTTGCTATACGAAGATCCTTGGTATGGTTACTTCTATGGTAGCCACGACCCACTTGACAACTGTGTACCGAGTTTGCATATCGCAATTCCATTCGGTATATTGGCCTTGAATTGGTTGCATGTTCGTGAACAAGGAATCTCCATCAAAGAGTGGAAACATCGGAGATATCATCAATTCATTTTCTGGAATACTGTTTTGTTTGCCTTCGCAATTTTGTACTTAGGCATTCACTGGATAATCGACATTCCCCTTGGTATTTTTGTGGGTGGTATAGGGGCTCTGTTCATCCACCACGTGCAGCCTCGTTTGCGCAACGACTTCGGAGCGACATTCAAGGGATTCACGAAAGGTAAAACCGGACAACATGCCGTGGTTGAAGGCATCATTGTCTTGTTGCTATTTAGCACTCTATTGGGCAGCATGACCTACCAAGAGGAAACCATGGATGAACGTGCATCAATGCGCTTGGGTCCCGGAGATTCAAACATCGACATTATCCAAAAATTAGAGCCTGGACAAGAGGCGATTTTTACACTGAAAAATATGGATACAGAGTATAATGTCGAAGTCCTCATCATCGAATTGAAGAATGCAACATTGGCGATGGATAAAAACGATCAAGGAATAATTTGGGACCAAATTAGCGACCAAGCAATCACGGTTGCACCGGGTGAAACCCATCGATTCGACGCAATCGATGAATTGGAGTTCTGGTACTTGGCTGTGGTTCATCTAAACGATACTGCGGAAGGTGTAGTTTCGGTCCAGATTACAGTCGAATATTCGGGCGAAGATTTGGTCACCAAATCACTGTTGATGAGTTTGCCATCGTTGTGGATGACAGGCTGGGTGATTCATCGTCTTGTGCGCCTGAATTTGGATGGAAGAACATGGATTGATTCGACACCAAGCCACGCTTGGGAAACCTCAGGTGAATGTGAATAGTCACCATATTCGCCTGATGCCCAATGTAGGATAGAGGGGCATTTAATCGTAAACCGTAAAGAAGGTGCAATCAACGCAGGCCCGTGCCCAAGGTTCGCAAGCCGAAGCGAGGTTGGCCTCGCATTCTCAAGCCGCGACGGATGCGTCGGCGGTTTCGTGAACCCAACAGTGGCCATGGCTTGCCACCTTGTCCCGAATGTGGGTTGTTTGCCATGAAGAGAGATGATTCTCGTAGCGAGATTTATTGTACTGAATGTGGAGCAATTCTAGGAGATTAGCAGAGGATTCTTGACTGAATACCGCTTCCTTTCAATCCCGCTGTGATGATGACTTGATGCTCGCGGCTCTGCCGCTTGATTGATGGGCGAGCTGAGCGGGACCCTCAAATGCTACCATGTGTAGCCTCCTCCATGCAGCCGGGAGTACCACAAGTGCCCACCGGCCCTCAGATTGTCGGCATGACACAGCAACCACCCGGTACCACATTGGTGTTGCAAGAAGCCGTGTCACTGTCTCCTGCGCCTTCAAATTTGCAAATGGCCCGGCCGAGTAAACCGTGGCGAATGTATGGTCGAATCGTCGGTTTGGTCATTCTATTGTTCATGTTTGAGACTTTTTTCTTCTATGGTTGGGCCTTCGCGATGTATGGTGATGCTGCATCGGGTGCAGTTTCATTCATCTGCGCAATCCCTTGGTTACTTTGGGTCGTGGCAATCCGGAAACCGAGAGCCGTATTACTGGAAAGAGCGGTCCCAGACGCCAATGGAACCCAATTGCATGTCATTACGACACAAAGTGGTTCACTTCAAACTCCAATGCCAACAAGGTTTGATCGGCACCTGATTCGAGATGATTCGGTATTGGATGTACCCTCGACTGTCGCATCTTGGGTCGTATTCACATTGACGATTATCATTTCAATCGGGCTTTGGGCTACGATTATTGTCGGAAGTGATTCAGCCCTTGTCTTGGCAGGATTGGCACTCATTCCGGTGATTGTCGTCGGATTTAGCATTCCTGTGATGGCTTGGTGGTCCCACTCTACCAATCGAATTGGGTTGCCGACCCGACGCCGTGATGCCGAAACATGGTTGATGGCAGGCATCTTCTCGACCATTCCTGCCCTGTTCATCAACAGCATTTTTTTCCCGGAAATTGTACTTATGTTCAATCCCGATATCAGCGTTGAACAGATGGAAAACCTCGGTGCTGTGATTTCCGCCCCGGTGGGTGAGGAAATTTGCAAGGGCTTGGCCATCCTGTATTTCGCCTCCAAAATCAAGTCCCCAAAGCATGGATTCCAAATTGGATTTACCGTAGGTTTGGGTTTTGCAATCCTTGAGAATTTGATGTATGTTCTTGGCACTGCCGGAAGCCCGATGACCATTTTCATTCGTGGGATTGGTTCAATTCCAGGTCACGCCGTATGGACCGGATTAACAGGAGGTGCGATCGGCTGGACGATGATGAACAAAAGAGCCAATGATTTGCACAATGCTGCACGAGCAGGAATTCAAATTAAACCACCTGAAAGTGAACCTACACAATGGAAATTGGTGGACAACAAAACCGGCGCATTGATTGAAACCGCAGGCCAAGAAATGCAAAGTGGAGTGGCGGTCACACCCTCAGGCATTGAAATCTGGAAACCGATCGAAAATATCATTCAGAAAGATCCTGTTCTGAAAATCCCGTTACCAAAAAACATCTTTTTTGCATTGATCTTGGCCATCGTCGGTCACGCCTCATGGAATGGGACGTTTACCGCCTTCGCGATCTATGCCGAAAACACAGGGATGGCACTCATGGTCGAAGTCATATTGTCGATTTTCATCATGGCTGCAATGGTCCTCGGTGTATTGGTCGTGGGCTCGGGTTTGTTACACAGTGTTCGTTCTGCACCTGATGGGTCTGAAGTGGACGATTACCAATCGGAATTGGCTACGATTACGGCTGGAAACCAATTCTAGAGAAGTGCTTGATTTCTGTGGCTCACAGTCAAAACATTGAACCGCATTCTCCATTTCAAAAGGTCGGCGGATTGGAATGAATCTCGAAATGGTGGGTGGATTTAACCAAACAAACCTGCTGATTTCAGTTGCACTGGTCATGATTCTAATGGTGATCAGTCGAATTCGAAAGATCCTCAATGAGTCCGGCACTTGGGCGGCCGCAATCATGGGACTTGTTGTCGCCATCGGTGGCCATTGGACCTGGTTGGTTACACTACTCGCATTCCTGAGTGCAGGGTTTTTCGTGACACGATGGCGATATGATGAGAAGAAAGAGATGGGATTCAATGAAGGAGAAGATGGCGAACGTGATTGGACCAATGTGATTTCTAATGGAGGTGTACCGATGCTCATTTCTCTGTATGCATTCGTGACTGAAGATTGGCAAGAATTGCTTCCAATCTTCGTCGCTTCGGTAGCCGTCGCCACCTCCGATACTTTCGCCAGTGAGGTTGGCTGTCTCGACAATCGAGTCTACATGATTACGACTCTCAAAAAATGCGAACCTGGACTGAATGGAGGGTTCAGCCCCAATGGGCAAATCGCAGCATTGGTTGGTGCACTTCTGATCTCATTGGTTGCCACGGCATTGGGAATGTTGGTCGGTGCTGAAGCCCTATCATCCCCCGTGGAGTTTATTGTCAGCATCTCAATCATCGGCTTTTTGGGTTGCCAGGTCGATTCTTTACTCGGTGCACTGCTCGAAAATCGCGGATACATTGGCAAAGGAACGGTCAATACATTGGCCATTGCAACAGGGGCAATAATCGCCTGCTATTTTCATCCGATTATTGGATTTTGAACGGCGGCCCTTAGGGCCGCCGGATTCATCTATGCGATGTGTTTGGCCGAATCATGCATCCGGGACCCGAGGTTCGCCCCTTGCGACGGATGCTGGTCCTATTCGTGGTCTTGCTCGCAATGCTGGCGATTCCTGCCCAAAGTACAGCGGATGATTTCCCAACGGGGCCTGGACTCGATTGGCAATTCCCAGATTCCCATGGAATGTACATTGTCGGCGCGGGAGAACAAGTCTCGTTGGATCGTACATTGCCTAGTGAAACCGGGCAACCCGATGGAGATCTTGAGTTTGGATATTTCCCGACCCCACAAAATTTGCTTTCAATCACAAGTATTCCTGCAACGGAAGCGACGTTGATTCAAGGGAATCTAACCGTGCAACTGTATGCGGGGCTTTACGCTCAAGGAACCCAATGCAAGGGCCAAAATTTTGGATTTGGTGCAGGTGAAACCACATTCTATGCCACGGTGATGGTGGGCAGCAGTTTGGTGCTTGACAATGAGCCGAGTGAACCTCAATTCTTGGAGTATGATTGGAACAATGCGCAGTTATTCACCATCACAGCACCCATTGACACCATGTTGAATATCGATGATACCATCACACTTGATTTGTCGGTTCAACACAACTGTAACGCGGCAAATGGGCACTTGTTTTGGGAGACATATGACTTGCCCAGTGGCATTCAAATTGATGCAGAAATGCTGACACCTTCGCTAAACATCTCAGTCAGCTCAAATGGGTTACCCCGGATTGAATTTACACCTCATTCGCCATTCGGTTCCGACGACTACAAGGAACTCAAAATCGATGTGATTGGTCCACTCGACTCATGGGAGCAAGGTGTCCATTACCCGATTCCACCGGAAGAGGAACAATTCCAAGACCGATTTACCATGGATGCAGAAAAACCACCCCATGGCTCCAGACAGACCGATACTGGAAAGATGGCGTGGACTTGGATTACAAAAGATCCACTCGACCAGGGGATGTATGTGATTGACGTCTGTGCTACGATGGCAGATGGGATTTACACCATTGATTGCCATTTGGTCGGAGTATTGCGATTTGAGGTTGAGGAAAGCCCCAGCGCTTGGTTGGAATCAGGGTGGTTTGCCGTGATGCCGGTTCTATCGGCACTGGGATTATTCGGATTCTTCTTCCAAACTCGAATCCCACCTTGGCCGGCTTTATTGGTGATCGCTCTATTGGCAGCAACCACCATGGCTTCCTTGACGGCCCTGCCAGACATTGGCCCAGGGGAGCAGCAAAACGAATCCAGTGCCCCCAATTTTATCTTACTCAAACACGGCAATGGTAGTGCGAATCTCGGAGATTTACTCGATGGAAAGGATGCGCTGATTCTTGGTGTATTCACTGCAGGTTCACCCTCTGCTGATTTACAGATGCAGGACTTCATCGATGTTCGTGAGAAATTGGGCGATTCAGTTTCCTTTGCACAAATGATTACTGGAGAAAGTGTCGAGATTTACGATGGAGACAGCCATGCTGCCAAATTGAATGGTTCTTGGCCGTTAATGATTGATGAGGCCGATGGTGCCGTTGCCAAACAACTCCCGAGTGGAATGGAGGATAGTGTCATTGTGATCGACTCTGCGGGATTCATCGTCGCATGGCACTCGTCAACAATGAACCCCATTGATATCGAAAAGTCGGTTGATGTCGCAAACTCTGGGGGAGGACGAACTCCACTCGAGTTCTTGCAATTTTCAAGTATTTTGGTGTTCCTTCCCTTGTTGCTTCTCGGACTGCCCAAAGAGCGTATTGAGGCCCCAGAAACGGTCATGATTCCGGCAGCCGGTTGGCTAGGGACGATCGGTTCTGCTGCGATTGGCTTCACCATTTGGGCGCTACCCGTTGCCATCTTCGGCTCTATCGGTGCTTCGATTTGGATTTGGGTCCAAGCTGTACTCATCGGTTGGCTGTGCTGGCAAACAATTGCCATGCTGATTTGGCAACGGATCCCCGAAGTCGATTGGATCTCAAAGCGAACATATAACCTGCTTTCTGAGGACTATAGAGCGTGGCGTTCCGAGGAAATGTGGTCTTGGGACACACGCATGGGACACTGGTTGGCCTGGCTCACTTGGCTCGCCATACCGACCCTTGTAAGTCAAGGATTTGGCTCAAGAATGGCCGCCGGAGGCATGGGATTCTTGACCGGACCACTGATGCTGATTGCATTCATCTTCATGGCCGGGATTGTGTCTCTACTTTTCCGGCTCGTCGCATCTTGGGGTGGACCTTTGTCTCGCCTTGGAGGCACATTGGCTAGGCCTGTAGTCGTACGCAGTTGGGGAGCCCTGAACGTCGGGATTGTGATTTGGCTGATTCTCTGGTTCAGTACCAGCAATCTGCTGGGATGAATCACAGTTTTGAAACCAAGTCAAACAAGACTGCTTTCGGATCCTCTGCCTTGGTAACACCGCTGGCTAGAAGCACGCCTTCAGTTCCCAACTCAATGGCCTTAGCCACATCCGCACCGTTCTTGACTCCCGCACCACAGAGTACGCGGACATTCGAGTTGGCTGCCTTGACAACCTCTGCGGTACCCGACACAATGCCTGGATCTGCAGTCGTCACACTGATGTCTCCACCAATGAGTTCAGGTGGCTCTACAGCAATGAAAGTCGGAGAAAGCGCAGCCAGTGCCCGAGCTTCATCGATGTCTGCAGCGCACGCGCACACGGGGAAATCGTCAGGAAGTTGAGCGAGTAGTGACTCTACGTGGCCCAAATCGACCTTGTGCTCAGCATGGTTGATGATTGAACCTGTAGCGCCATAACCCATCGCAGTCTCTGGGTGCAGCCAGCCAGTGTTAGAACCCCAACCGATTGGATCCAGATGTTGGGTCCAAACTTCGAGAGAAGGAGCGGCAGCCTTGACTGCACTCAAGTCGAACGCAGAGACCACGGCGACCATCGTCGCATCTGTCGTTGCATCGACTTCAGCCATGGCTTTGGCGAGAGTGATAGCGGCACCCCCTTGGGCTGAAGCATATGTTTTGAAATTGACAACGATGAGGGCGCTCATCAAACCCTGCGACAGGAAGGAAGATGTTCAATCTGCCGTCGGATAGGTGCCGCCATTTTGGACGTACCCGTCGGGGATCACTGAGTTGTGGTCGACAACCACATTTTCCAAATGGCAGTTGTGACCAACATGGGTGTTAAACCCCACCATGCAACCGATGATTACGCAGTTTGAATCCACCCTAACCTCATTGAGTAAAGCACTACTTACTATGGAGCATGCGGAGGATATTTGAGTATTTTTACCGATTGCAGAGTCCGAAATACTGGCATCTGAATCGATTACAACATCACCTCCATACCAACTCCCACCATCCGCTGATTTGCCGGCAACCCATGCCTGATTCTGAATTGATGTTTGTACGGCTTCAATGTAGGATGGAGGGGTACCTGCATCCACGAAATGACCCTCGAATGGGAATCCAGACAACTCGCCTTCTTCGGCGAGGTCTGGGAATACCACGCGCTCCATGCTGAATGCGCCTTGGGGCATTCGATTGAATACTTCGGGTTCCAGCAGATAGGTGCCTGCGTTGATGAGATTGGAATAAGCTTCTTCGCGTGGAGGTTTCTCCTGGAAACGGCGAATCCGGGTAGAACTTGAATCGAAATCGGCGACTCCAAAGCGACTGGGGTCTTCGACCTCCCACAATGAGATCGAAGCAAGGGTTCCCGATGCTTCGTGTGCAATCAGCATTTCATCGACCCGTAAACTGGTCAGCAAATCGCCATTGATGACGCAACAGGTCCCCCCGCTAAGATACTCACGACAATTGGCGATGGCTCCACCCGTCCCCAAGGGCTCGGTCTCCTCAACGATGACAACTTCGTAGGGTAAATCAAGTGATGCGAAATGTTCTCGCATTTGCTCAATTCCATAGCCGGCTGCAATCAGCACTTTGTCGACCATCGCTTCGGGGAGAATACTGACAACATGTTCAATCATGGTCCGATCTAGGATCGGAATCAGTGGTTTCGGGACATGTAAGGTCCAAGGACGCAACCGCGTACCGAAGCCTCCAGCCAATACGATGACGTCCATCGACCATCCGAGGTGGACTACACTCAAGTGCCTTGCTGACCGTCGATGATTCTCAAGCGAGTGTGGCGGAGTGTTCAAAGAGCGACTTTCGGTCGAGCACCCATGAACATCCACGAGTATCAGGGAAAGCAACTGTTCCGAGAAGCAGGCTTGTCCGTACAAGACGGAGTGCATTGCATGTCGGTCGAGCAAGCCTTGGCTGCATACGACAGTTTAGGCAGCAATGTTGTCGCTGTAAAAAGTCAAATCCACGCTGGCGGCCGAGGAAAGGGCACACTGTATCATCCTGAAAGCGGAGACCTAATCATGGAAGGTGGAGTGAAAATCGCCTTCAGTCGGGAAGATGTTGAGAAATATGCCGAAAATATCCTCGGCAATATTCTCGTCACGAAGCAAACCGGTTCCGAAGGAAAAATGGTCAACAACCTCTACGTTGAAGGAGGTTGCAACATTGCTCACGAATATTATCTCGCAATCTTGGTCGATCGTGAAGAGAAGATGCCTCTGATTATGGCTTCAAAGGAAGGTGGAGTGGATATTGAAGAGGTGGCTGAAAACACACCTGAAGCCATTTTCAAAATCTATGTTGATCCCGTCGCTGGCTTGCAACAAGCTGATGCGGAAGGATTGGCAAAATCACTGGGCTTGACAGGCAAAGCTGTTGATTCGTTCGTCGAGAATGTCACCGGTTTGTTTGAATTGTTTGTTTCCAAGGATTGTTCCATGGTCGAAATCAATCCGATGGTCCGCACCGAAGAGGATGAAATCGTGTTACTAGACGCCAAAGTTGGATTTGATGAAAATGCATTATTCCGCCACCCTGACATCATGGAATTGCGTGATTTGTCAGAGGAAGAGCCGACTGAGGTCCGAGCAAAGGCGGCCGATTTGTCCTATGTCAAACTCGATGGGAACATTGGATGTTTGGTCAATGGTGCAGGTTTGGCGATGGCGACCATGGATGTCATCAAGCTGTACGGAGGAGAACCCGCCAACTTCCTCGATGTGGGAGGTGGCGCCAATGAAGAACAGGTGACTACGGCGTTTGGCATTATCATGGAAGATCCCAATGTCAAGGGGATCCTTGTCAATATCTTCGGTGGAATCATGCGTTGTGACATCATTGCAAGAGGTGTCATTGCAGCAACCCAGACACTTGAACTAGAGGACCCGCTTGTGGTCCGGTTGGTCGGTACGAATTTTGAGGAGGGACGACGTATTCTCTCCGAAAGTGGGCTGAACATTCACACAGCTGAAACCCTCGCTGAAGGTGCCAAAAAAATCGTTGAACTTGTCGGAGGTGAGGCTTGATGGCCATTTGGGTTGAAGAAGATGCAAAGGTTCTGGTGCAGGGAATCACTGGGAATCAGGGTACATTCCATGCCACCAAGATGGTCGAATATGGCACCAACATTGTCGGTGGAGTGACTCCAAGAAAAGGTGGACAAACCGTTGACCTGGGGGCCGTCCAAGCACCTGTTTGGGATACTATGGGGGAAGCGATTGAAGCCACAGATGCGGATGCGAGTGTCATCTACGTGCCCCCCCGATTCGCAGGTGCCGCAATCATCGAAGCCGCAGATGCGTTTGCATCCATTCGGGGAAATGGTGTCATCGTATGCATTACAGAAGGTATTCCAACATTGGACATGGTCAAGGCCGCTGAACACGTGGCAAAGTATCCGGATGTTCGTCTGATTGGACCCAACTGTCCTGGAATTATCACTCCGGGGGAAACGGGTGGAGCAAAGATTGGGATTATGCCGGGACACATTCACGCCAAAGGGCGAATTGGAATTGTCTCAAAGTCGGGAACCCTGACCTACGAAGCTGTGGCTCAGGCCATGAGTATCGATGAGGGCCAGAGTACGTGCGTTGGAATTGGAGGTGACCCGGTCAATGGGACTGGATTCATTGATTGTCTGGCTGCATTCGAAAATGATGAGCAAACCGCTGCGGTTGTCATGATTGGTGAAATCGGTGGGAACGCTGAGGAAGAAGCCGCAGCATGGGTTGCAGACAACATGACAAAACCCGTGGTTGGCTTTGTGGCTGGAATGACCGCGCCCCCCGGAAAACGCATGGGTCACGCGGGTGCAATCATCAGTGGCGGAAAGGGAACGGCCGCAGAAAAGGTCGCTGCTATGGAAGCTGCGGGCATCCGCTGTGCCAATGATCCATCTGAAATTGGTGCGGTATTGCTGGAAAGCCTCAAGGCTGCCAGGCTTCGCTAAATTGACATGGAGTTTGCTGCGCTCGCACCCATTCTTGTGGTCCTTATCCTCGGTGCAATGTCACCCGGGCCATCGCTGGCTGTTCTCCTCCGCAACACCATGGAAGGCGGTAAAACACGGGGGGTATCGTGCGGAGTTGGCCATGGAATTGGGTTTGGAATCTATGCCTTTGTTGCAATTGCTGGAATCGCGCAATTGAAGGCAAGTACGAGTGAAGCTGCGACCGGCTTAGAAATTGCAGGTGGGCTGTTTCTAATCCTCCTTGCTGCAATGATGATCAAAGGTTCTGATGAAGAATTCGAACACAAAAATTCCAGCAAACGAGGCTTTACTGAAGGCTTTCTTATCGCTTTTCTCAATCCAAAGATTCTGGTATTCCTCATTGCGATTTTCAGCCAATTTGTCCAACCTGATTTCACATGGGGTGAGCGATTAATCATTGCAAGTATTGCCTTGTTGATTGATGGAGGTTGGTATGTATTGGTCGCCCTGATTATCTCTGAAACGCCCATTCTATCCATATTAAAGGAACATGAGCGAGGATTTGAATTGGTCATGGCAATGGTTCTAGCAGCCCTAGGAATTTGGATCCTAGTGTGATCAACGTGGTGGACCCTTGCGCTTAGGCGGGCCACCCTTGGGGCCTCGACTGGGAGGACTACCACTGGGACCTCGACTGGGAGGGCCGCCACTGGGACCTCGACTGGGAGGGCCGCCACCGGGACCCCGACTGGGAGGACCGCCACCGGGA
>DAHO01000023.1 GCA_002498455.1 Euryarchaeota archaeon UBA602 | reverse complement strand
TTGCCTTACGTCCAGGCTGCGCGCAAACGAATTGGACGTGGCCTCCAGTTTACTCCGGGAATGAAGGTGAGCTACATTGTCACCGATTCTCGCAAGCGGCCGTTGACGGTTGAGCCTTGGTTGGTGGCTGAAACGGGGGATTCTCCCCCTGAACCCGACTGGATGTTTTATGCTGAACGCTTGGCTAGAGCCATGGGAAGAATTACCGAAACATACGGTTGGTCTGCTGACGATTTGTTCAAAGGCAGCCGCCAGCAAACATTGTTTTCATTCTGAAGCCAATGACTTCCATTTCAGCGAATGGTTGATGATGGACAAACACCCCCTACCGTTCATGCGACGCGCGACAGTGCTGCTCACCGCCAGTCTATTTTTGTTCACTGCATTGGCAGGGTGTCTGGAAACGCTCTCTAGTGATTCTCCCCCAACTGTAACCATGAACGTCTCACCCTCGGGGACGGTAAAAGTAGGCGACACAGTCCAATTTTCAGCCACTGGCTCTTCAGATCCTGATGGTGATCCTCTCTCGTTCAATTGGAAATTTGGCGATGGAGACGTCGGTACAGGCCAAACGGCTAGCCATGTGTACAATTCGCAGGGGGCCTTCACCGCTGAACTGTGTGTTTCTTCCACTGATTTCGAAATCTGTGAAGAACGAGAAATCATTGTTGCCGCTGCCGATGCTGCGGAACCGACCGCCTCCATAGTAACCTACAAGGATTCGAGTTGTCAGGGTGATGATCCGCCCTCGGGTACGTTCATTTTAGCTTGGATTTGTGAAGAAGAAATGGATACGAGTGACGAATCGATTGATGCGACCACGACCATCCAACTCGATGGTTCGGACTCTTCGGCCGGTGACGCGAGTACCTACATCACCGATTATTCTTGGGATCTCGACACTTACATCGACAGCGATGGCGACGGGGTGACCGACAATGATGTTGATCAAACCGGTGAAGCCACGGAATGGACCAACGTTTGGCCGGGTGAGTACATCATCAAGTTGACCGTCACCGATAATCAAGGATTCACTGATTGGATTGAGGCCCACGTATTCGTCAACTATCGTGGCGCTTGGGCAGAATTCACGATTGACAGCAACGGAACGTCCGGGCCGGGCACGGTCACATTTGAGTATCCTGTTGTGTATCAAAAGCAACACTCCAGTCAAACTCACTCCATACGCTATGTGACCATTGAGGCCGTTTACCCGCAAGAGGATGATGACTGGGCAGTAGGAAGCGGCCAAAACCGCTTAGATCTCTATGCTTACAATGGTTCTCAATCAGATTCAGATACGGAAGAAATGGTCAATACCACCCACTTTACAGACGAAGACATGAATTGTGATGATGACAATCGTTGCACAGAACTCACGTTGCGCACTACTCAATTTAGGAATTTCAATGATGGCGATTTCACAATGTTGTGGACTGTAGACCTGGTCAATGAGAAATTTACAGATGCGACGGTGAAGTCATTCACCATCACTTTGGAGTACAAATAATCGTATTTTTTGATGATAAAAATACTTTCAGTCACTCATTTTCATGAGTTTTCCCTATACCATTGTCATAGACTACCTTCAAATAGGGGAGTAGGGTCGGCGGGCCACACATTGAGGTGAAAACTATGGGTTCACAATGGGAAGATAAGAGCAAGCCACACCTAAACATCGTTTTCGTAGGCCACGTCGATCACGGAAAGTCAACCACAGTCGGTCGTCTACTACTTGACACAGGTCACATCGAAGCGCACGTTATTGAGAAGAATGAGAAGCTAGCACAGGAGCAAGGTAAGGCCGGATTCGGTCTTGCATATGTGATGGACGGACTAAAGGAAGAGCGCGAGCGTGGAATCACAATCGACGTTGCCCACAAAGAACTGTTCACTCCAAATTACTACTTCACTATCATCGACGCACCAGGTCACCGTGACTTCGTGAAGAACATGATTACCGGTACCAGCCAAGCTGATGCAGCCGTTCTATGTGTTGCAGCAAACGATGGTGTAAACGCACAGACCAAGGAACACGCGTTCCTCGCACGTGTATTGGGAGTTAAGCAACTGATTGTTAACATCAACAAGATGGATATCTCTGGTGTCGATTACAGCGAAGACAAGTACAACAGCGTTAAGGAAGAAGTCAGCAATCTGCTAAAGATGGCTGGATTCAACCCGGCTGATGTCCCAATGGTCCCTTGTTCCTCCTTCAATGGAGAGAACCTCTACGAGAAGAGTGACAATATGAGCTGGTACAGTGGCCCAACACTGTTCGAGTGCATTGATGGTATTCAGATGCCACCCAAGCCGACCGACCGACCACTCCGCCTACCCATTCAGGACGTCTACAAGATCGGCGGTATCGGTACGGTACCTGTTGGTAAGATTGAGACCGGTATCCTACACTCTGGCAAGACAGTTGTATTCAATCCAAGCCAGAAATCCGCTGAAGTCAAGAGCATTGAGATGCACCACACGGTTGTCGACAAGGCTGAACCTGGTGACAACGTCGGATTCAACGTTCGTGGGCTATCCGCAACCGACATCCGCCGTGGTGACATCGCTGGATACTCAGACAACGAGCCTATGTTCGTACGTCACGACGAAACCTTCGTTGGTCAAATTCAGTTGATGGACATCCCCAAGGCAGTTGCTGCTGGTTACACACCTGTGTTCCACGCACACACCGCTCAGGTCGCTGTTCGCTTCGTCGAACTCTTGGAGAAGACTTCCAAGGCTGGAAAGGAAGCCAACCCACCGTTCCTTGTGACTGGTGACGCTTGCTTGATTCGCTTCATGCCAACCAAGCCAATGGCCATCGAGCAGATGGATGCGTTCCCCGAACTTTCCCGCTTCGCTATTCGCGACATGGGTAAGACGGTCGCAGCCGGTGTCTGCATGAAGATCGAGAAGAAGTGAGTTCCTCACTCAAATTGATCATTGGAAAAGGGATGCACCATGCCAACGGTAACAACCATCAAACTGACTGGTGAAAACCACGTCGATATCGACGCGGTTTGTGCCTCTATTCGAAGTATCAGTGAGCAAACGGGAGTCAAGCTCCGAGGCCCGATTCCATTGCCAACCCGCCGTTTGGTCGTTCCATGCCGAAAAGCACCTGATGGCGAAGGTAGCGAAACTTGGGATCACTGGGAAATGCGAATTCACAAGCGTCTATTGGAATTGGTCATCGGTAAGTCCACCGATGAAAGTGCACTACGTCAAGTGATGCGCATCCCAATCCCAGACACGGTCACCATTGAGCTCAGCCTACGCACCGTCGCTTAATCTAGCGATGCGGCTTCGGCCCAACCCGCTGCAATGAGGGTTTCTGCCATCAAGGCATGGCAATTGAATGAGTCTCCAGCGAGGAGTTCGATTTCTTCACCACTGGCGTCTAAGATGGGTTCTGGCATGTCCTTTAGAATACGAAGGCGCATCATTCCTGTTTGTTCTGTATTTCCGGATTGCTCGTCTGGGCTACTTGGTTCACTCATTGCAGACTCGGAGATTTCGGGATATTCTTCCATCATGGCGATACGGTCTTCTTCGTCAAAATCTGGGTCTGTCCAAATTTCCTCAGGTATTACCTCTTCTACAGCAGGCGGTTTTTGCCCGGTTAACCCTCCTGGTTGGTCAACAAACTGATCCAACTGAGCATTACCTGCTGGTGTCACTACAGGTTGGGGGTCGAGATTTTCTAGTACACCTTGCTGAAGCCCGTTCCAAGAGACATTTCTTTTGTATTGCTCAATCAATTCAGCGACCCCTTGATGGAAGGCCCTCTCTGCACCATCCTGACGCTGCCAATCGATTGGCGTCAGATTCATACCTGCTTCAGCTGCGGCATCACCGAAAGGTGTACTGGCCAGATTGGCTAAAGCAGCGTGATTGACAAATGCATTTAGCCGATGTCGAGTTAAGTCGGAAATGGTTCTGCGAAGATTGGATTGCCTTCGCGTCAGTGTTTGTGCGCGAGCAGAGAACCCTTCGGTTCGACTGGTTTCAGTGAGTTCCAATTCAATGGATTGCAACAGTTGGGAACAAACATTCCAAAAATCAGGCCGAGGAAGATCGACTGGAAGAGCATGTTTTGCCTGTGAACGCAGAAGGGCATGTAACTGCGCTTCAATCGCCGCAAGTTGAGGTCCCTGCAGCACTTCTTGTTCGGACATACCATCACCGCGAGTGGTCCCTCCTCCGTGCCGGTAAATGAACCATTCACTTCGAAAGCGCCCTTCGGGCGCTTGGGTCAACCATCCGTTGTGTTCAAACCGATGGCCACAGGTCGATGGTTGGGTGTGAAGGCATGAGGACAGCGACCCTGCTTGTTGCAATCATGATTTTCGCCCCATTTGCCCAAGCTGTTGAGAGTCCATATTCAGGCAACGGAGAATTGATTGTCCAATCTAATATCCATGGAGAATTATCTAATCTAACTGAGGATGCGTTCTCAATCCCTGCCAATTCTACCATTCTCGGTGGTTGGGTCAATGTATCGACCGGGGCGAACGGTGATGGAGGTTCAGGTACCCATTGGAGTACCAATGCTCCCGTGCTCAATTTTAGTCATGGGACATTTTCAGATTCATCCATTTCAGTATTCGATCATGAATTGACATTGGATGTGAATCATACGGTGGGTCGTCTAGATGATTTGGAAACACTATCAATGCGATTCCAACAGTACTCTCCTGGAGGAACTGCCGACGTTTGGCGAATGGCAGAACCTTCTCAGTTCAATGGTGCTTTTGCGATGAATTACTCCGCGAGACAAGCTGCGGGTGGTTTGATTCCATCCTTGGCTTCAGATGGTTCATTGATTGCAGCCACGCTTCCTGAAGATTCTGTGCCGGCTGGTACACATGCGTGGCTATCGTCTCCTCCAAGTCCCATCCCCAACATAGTCAATCAGTGGAGATTGACTTTCAATCACTGGTACCACTTACATCATACCAACAGTTCAACTGGCTCATCTGGCGCTTGGCTAGAAGTTAGTTTAGATGCGGGACAAACGTGGCAGTATATCGAACCAATCGGCGGATATAATTGGAATATTTCAGTTACTGCTCCGGTTCCAAATGGTGCGCCAGGAGTAGGATTTGGTGTATTTGGTGGACCAAATGCCAGTGGATGGGTGAATTCATCTTTCGATATTTCTCATCTTCATTCCACCAATCACTCTACACTGTTACATCGATTCGTGCTTTGGACCGATCCAACGGGGATGGTCGACCGTCCTGGATGGTACGTCGACGAGGTTACAGTATCCAATGATGGCGATACTCCTGGATCGTGGTTTCATGGTTCCCTCATTGGAGAATATGCCCCTGATGCGAACGCCCACCTCACTATCCCAGTCCAAGTGAATGCAAGTTTGGGAACCTCGGGTGCTTGGATGGTACGGTATTGGACTGATTTTGATTTAGAAGGTGGTTCATGGGATAAATTCGAAATTCAGGTTTCCAGCGATAACATATCGTGGTATCGAATGTCACCCGTCGGTGGGATTCCTGGGCCTTATGGCTTGACCGTTGGAGGTCGAACCATCATGGAAGATACAGAAGGATGGGTCCAAGTGGCACATCCATTCCCCGCTTCATTCAATATTCCAACCAATGGGTCATTCATGCTTCGTGTTGTGGTCGAAACCGATCAGATGCCCTCTTCAGGCTATGGAGGTGCATTGGATCCCCCAGAAGGTGTATTCATTGATGATCTGAGTGTAACTCGTACAGTGACAGGTTTTACCCAAACAATGTGGTCAGAGAACTTCACTACAGACGGCGGCGCTTGGCATGACCTGCTGCCCGGAGGAAGTTACGACCAGTGGCAGTATCTCAGCAACTGGGGGAACAATGGACCCTCTGAATCGAGTTGGTCGTTTGAAAATGCTCCTCTCATTGCAGATGGTTGGTCTGTGCATACCCCCTACGGTCAATCTTGGACCTTCGGAAACGTATCCAATGCCAGTGGTTGGGGTCCGTCAGCATGGCCGAGTGGGCAAGTGGGTGTCGCCATGGGATTGGACAATCGACACGCTGCCAATTCGTGGTCCCATCTCATTAGCCCCTCCTATCACATTCCTTTAGGAGCAAGCGCTCGGGTATCCTTTGACCACTATATCTGTGCTGAAGTCGGTTGGGATGGAGGTGCGTTGTATACCAGTATTGACAATGGCACCTCTTGGCAAATCTACGGGCAAGATATTCCACAGTTCTATGATGTTCAACATTGGAATAATCCACAGTCACCTCTGTACCAACAATGGGCTTGGGACGGATCAAATCAGAAAGGTGGGGGGTGTTCCAGTAACAAATCCTTCTCTCATGTTGAAGGTGATTTATCCAGTTTTGGAGGGCACGATATCATGCTCCGTTTCTCCTTTTTTTCTGACACTTTCATCGAGATGGATGGTTGGTATATCGATAATATAGGGGTCATCGTTGATTGGTTTGAATCGAATGGCTCGTGGACCAGTGATTTGGTCCTCGAGAACTCTCATGGATTTGCACCTACGATTGATGTCGATGCACGGGTGCCCGAAGGTACATGGGTTAGGGCTTCATTGGTCGATGCAAACGGTACACCCTTGTCAGGTT
>DAHO01000086.1:21456-44373 GCA_002498455.1 Euryarchaeota archaeon UBA602 | reverse complement strand
CGCACACGACACTCAGTCAGACCAACCCTGGCTCGACACCTGAAGGTACGGCTTGTATCGACGTCATGCTATCTGCTGGCCGATACACGGTAACTGCAACTGTTGAGTTGATTGGTGGTGCAGACGGTGGCGACACAGAGCCATCCGATGCAACGGACATGAATTCAGGAAACGACATGCGTGGTACATTCTTTGAGGTCATCAACGACAACCCAACCGTCTACATGACCCTAGATGAAATCAATCGAGATGGGGAATCTGTAGAGGCCCCAATCATTGTTGGTGACACCATCACTATGCGCGCGCGAGGACAGGATACGGAAACACCTGCTGAAGGTCTGATGTATTCCTGGTCCCGCATCACCGCTGATGGTGAGCGCATGGACATGGAAACCTGTCTGGAATCGATCTGCACAGTCGTGACTGATGCGTCATGGATCGGCCAGCGTGCAGTCACTGCAACCGTTACGGACGCCAACATGGCATCGACATCCGATACCATGGTCGTATCCGTTTGGAACTCCTATTCGACTGAGATGAATGTCACAGGAGCAACCGTTGGTTACTCATTGGTTTACAGTCCACTGGTTGCATTCGATGTCAGTGCCGCTGATGGGGAAACTTACACCCAGCAGCAACTGGGTAGCAATGCCGGTGCATTCGACAGTGTCGTATCCTTTGACATGACCGTTACAAACGTGTTCAACCCAACCGACATTGGTGCGGAAACCATGACCATCGATTTCGATGGGGACGCCTCGACCAACTGGGGACTGTGGTACCTACGAACCGCTGACTCTCAGTGGACCAGTGTCAACCACGTGACCCAATCTGCGGGTAACAATGGTGGAGTCACATTGACCTTCAACCACGATGGTGGCCTCGAGGGTAACCTAAACGGCGGTACATACGCAATCTTCGATGTTGCAACCGCGGGTGCTGAGCCACCTGCAACCGGTGTCAACGGATTGACTGCAACATTGCAGCCTGGAGCTCAGGTCGTCTTTGATTGGGGCTATGTCGATGACAGCCTATTGGGTAGTGCAGACACAGTCAATCTGTACCACTGCTCTGGTGACGGTTGTGATCCAATGGCGGGTACAGCCATGCCTGCAATGAACCCAACCACCACCTCTTGGACGCTGGTTGGAACCGATGGTGAAAGTTACACCATCCATGTGCAGACTGAGAACGGCAATACCGACGAAACCTCGGGTGCTGCGCTCACCGGTGGCGGCATGGCCATCACCGTGACTGCAGACGGCAGTGTATCCCCTGCTCCATCGATCGACGCTGATGTCCCATCGTCTGAGGGTGATTCACTCACCTTCACATGGACAGCCACCGAAACGGGTGACGTGGCATCGTGGATGGTTTGCTGGGCAGCCAGCCAATCTGTAGTGCAGGACTCCTTCGACAGTGTCGTTGGTGACGGCGCATGTGCAGAGACCACAGACACCACCACCTCGCTCACCGTAACTGAGCAAGACATGTGCGGCGGCTCATGCAGTTCGAACATGTTCTTCGCAGTTGGAGCCAAGGACACCACAGGCAACGTCTACTCGCCTGACGGTGACAGCCACTTGATGACCGCAGACTACAGCTCTGGTGTTGTAGACCCTGGTGTAATCGATGGCGGAAGTGATCCTGCAGGTGAGGATGAAGGCATGCCTTCGACAGCCATTGCTGCAATCATCGTACTGGTGGTTGTTGCAGTTATCGGTGGCGCGTTCATTTTGACACGCGGCGCTGAAGGCGACGGCGACGACAAAGAGTGGGACTACTGATCTCACAGTCGGAAGAACAAGACCCATCTTGAGATGGTGACTCGGGTCGGGCCCCCTACGGGGGCCCGGCCCCTTTTTTCGTTTCACAACCGGACTTAGGTTTTCATGAAATTCCTTGCAGTCATGTGTTTTCATGGGATTATTTCGTGATGAAAGTGGCTTTTACAACCATAATTAATGAAATATAAAACGTCAATAAGGTAACAAAAATAATTGTTACAAATTGTTTGTACTACTGTTTTTTTGACATTTTTCAGCGGGGAAAATTTCCTCGCAGTTTGCCGAACAGAAAGGGTAAATCAAAGCGTTTGCACCCATACGGTTATATCTACGTCAGAGCGTGGCAGGACTGTTCATAGGACACTCTGGGGTATGTGAATGATGACAAATGGAAACAAGAAGGTGTTGGGCGGCAGTTGGCTGTTGCTCACGCTATTGATGATTGGAATGAGTTGGGCCCAAGCGGTTCCACCAGCTGGAGATGCTGTATCGGACAATATTGTCGATGAAGCAGAAGCTAGCGAAGAGGTGGATCTGTTTGCTCTCGACGTGGAGGAATATGCAACGGTTGACGATATCGGATATGGCTACCCAGCCGAAGACGAGCTCGTTGGAAGCCGAACTGCGAACTCCAAGACGTATGTGACGGAAGAAGGGAAGGTTGCGATTGTAACCACAGACCCAATCCATTACCTTGACGATGAAGGTGCATGGAGAGCGGTCGACCTCAACATTGAGTCCGAAGGAAATGGTTGGTCTGTAACTGAAAACACATTCCACACTTACTTTGAAGACAATGTTGACAACGGTGTGGTAATCGAAGTTGATCAAAACATCGACGCCATCCGAATGGGTATGAACCCTGTCGTCGTACAAATGGACAAAGACATGGCACAGCCAATGATGTACCACCTCGATGAAACCGAGGAGCCCGTACAGACATCTGGTAACGTGTTGCGCTACCCACTAGGCCAAGGCATCGCTCTGGACTACACGGTCACTGCAACTCAGGTCAAGCAGAACTTGGTTCTGCGCGATCAGCCTTTCTTTGGTCAGGAGTTTGACGGATGGTTCGGCCTGCAGGAAGAAATGCTTCTGCCTCATGGCTACGCTGTGTTCAACGGTGCAAGTCCTCTGCAAGAGGGCGAGGTACTGAAGACCAACGAATCGTTTGAAATTCGAAACATCGAGACCGGTGAACTCTATGTCAGTGTTCCAGCACCTCTCGTTTACGATTCAAGTCCAGAAGCGCTTCCAGCAATTGGCCAGTACTTCATCGTACAGGTTGGTTCTCACGTTCACTTGACCACTGCGATTGATTCGGAGTGGCTCATGGACGAGAACCGCTCGTACCCAGTAATGATTGACCCGACCATTGATGTGACGGCTGCAACTACTTACTACACTTACAAGTACTCGATCAACTATGGTTGGAGACAATTCAACTATGAGCGTGCTTACTCAACATCCGCCATTACCTACACCTGCAAGGGTCAAGGTAGCTCAGCGAACACCTGTACGAGTTCATCTCGATACTCCGGCTACGTTCGAACCGCGGTTCACCGATTCAACTTGGCCAACACCATGCCAAGTGGTGCAACGGTCACCGGTGTTGATTTCGAGAACCATGTCGGTCGATATCGAACCGGTTCGCGAAGCTTCGAAGTGGCGGTCATGAAGAGCGGTTCCTCACAGAGCAGTACGATGATTGACCCAGCGAGTTACACATACAGTTCCGGTCTGTACATCCACCGGTACGCTGTGAACTCCGCTGCATCGTCTTCAGTGACGACGCTCAGTGATCCTGGATACTACTACGGCTACAACGCCGGTAGCTTCCGCTCGATCACCATGAATTCAAATGGTGAAGCGGATGTTCAAGACGCAGTTGATGGCAATGGTGCAGGTACCAGCGGACACATCCTTGGATTGTCAGTACGCAACTCAGGTAACGCGCCAATGTGGTATTGGTGTACTCAGAACACCTACACCTTCTACGGTTGCCAGAGCAGTGCATCTTACAAGCCACATCTCGAAATCTCCTACACAGGTGGTTCGGATACTACGGCTCCTATCGCTGAGCACACTGCTTTCAATGGTAAGACTACTTACCTTGACGGTGCACGAACACTCTACATGAGCGCAACTGACGCCAGTGGCGTCAACACCACGGCTGCAGGAAAACCCCACCTGTACTACCGTGTTGATGGAGGCTCATGGACCGGTGTCGGTGCAACGACAATCGGAACCTGTGTTGCAGGCGGTGCTGCTTGCAACTTCAAGGCTACAATCCCCGCTCAAGCGGCTCCTGCTACAGGCACGAAAGAAGTCGAGTACTACTGGGCTTACCGTGACGCGCCTGCCCCACCCAACGGTGGTGTCTCGGGTACAACTGGTACCACCCCAGCTGGTGGAACAGGTATCCCAAGCAACATGCAGACGCATCCAAGTTCACCATACAGCTACGAGATTGAGCATGTCGACAATGCAGCCGACGGCGATAACAAGTGGCAACTTCGAGCTAGTGGATGGAACTCCTACTCGTACTACAGCGCACAGCGCTACTACGATTGGCAGATGACCTACTACGAGCCAAGTCGTGAGTACCACATGGAATACGACACCTCAAACTGTGGCACAGGCTCATTGTCGTGCTTCAACTCAGGTGCAGTATTGGATCTGCGATACTACCCGGGCACAACACGTGTGTGCACATCGACCAACTGTCAGACAAACATGGACAAGGTCACCGTACCAGGGCTTTCGATGAATGCTCGGAACGGCCCCGGTTCTGACGTAATCTGGTATCACGATGGCACCTCATGGGGTGTCATGGGCTACGAGGTCTCCAGCGGTAACGGTATCGAGCAGCCACAAACTGCAGGTACCTCGTACACCTCACTAAACTACGGTAGTACCGATGATGGATACGTAAAGGTCCCCATCCCCGGTGACATCACAGGTTACTTTGGTGCGTTCTCCTGGAACTCTACCTACAACCTGAACAGTGCAAACCGTAACATGTTCTGCGTAAACACGAACAACAACCCAATTATGTTCGTGCGCTCGACCTACTCAGGTTCAAGCTACAGCAACCCATGTTACAGTACGTACTACTACTACCGCTACAACTACGCATGGAACGGCTGGTCCAACCCAGGATATGACGGCAAGGTCAACAACGGTTGGGAAGTCAACTCCAAGGTCAGTTCAATCAAGCCTGCACCGGACACATTCCCACCGGAGTTTGCCCACCCAGGTCTAATGGACACCTACGTGGAAGATGATCGGACGCTATCAATGAAGATCAGTGACGCTGGTGACCCACCTGTGGGGCTGAACACCAACGCAACCGATCAGGGCGATGGCCTGGTTGCACCTTCGATGAAGTACCGTGTGTATGACGCAGAGGCAGGTTCCTGGTCCAGTTGGACCGAGCGCTCCATGTCTCCAGATGCTGCCCCCAGCGCCTGTGAAAATGTCGCTTGTACGTGGACCACTACAATCCCCGGCACTGACCGAGGCAACACAGTGGAATACACCCTACATGCAGTTGACAACAACGGCAACTGGAACAACACAACTGCAGTGTCTTACGACATTGGCGAGCCAACCAAGGTCTTCGTCATCGAGTGGCACGACATGACCGCTGGATTCAACTCCGGTTACAATGTCAACTATCAGGTCCGTCTGTATGACGTTACAAACGAGATTGAATTCGAGTATGACACCAGCAGCAACGCGTACTACGACTATCAGTACATTGGATTCCAGAACCCGGCAGCAAATGCTGGTGAACTCCTACGCGGGCGCGGAGCAGGATTCATTGGTGGACAAAATCCGTTCTCCAACAACTACCGAATCGCGACCGATGGTAGTGCATACGGATACGAGACCTACAACGCTGGCATGACTGAATTGTTCAACTTTAACGAAGAATTCACTGGCAGCAACAACGGTTACCCGTACACGTACTACTGTACTCGTTACTTCACCAGCTACCGAGGCGACTGCAGCACGGTCATCGACCTGCCAAATGACTTCGAATTCGAGTACTTCGGCAGCACCTTCAACGGAACACAGGGTCACAAGATCCACGCAATCCGCCACGGTGCAATGCAGTTCAGCACCTCCAGTTCGACCAACAGTGCACAGATGATGTCCTCGAGTTGGGGAACAACCATGCCTGGCTTGCCAAGCAGTTCCTCATACGCAGCGAACGTTGACTTGGCACCATGGTGGGGTTACTATGCAGCATACTACTGCTACTACAACTCCGGTTCAGAGTGCAGTATCCGCTCGAAGATGATTCCATTCGACGGCTCAGGTATGGACGTTACTGCGGACATCACCACGCCAACGACTTGGGATATCGAGCAGAGCCCGATTCGAGTCAACCCATCCAATGGTGACTACTTGCAGGTCTCAGCCGACTTGACCATCATGCCCGGCGTAGAAGTGCAAATCGCTGAAGGCAAGGGTATGGCATTTACAGGTGCTTGCAACAGTTTGTCAGTTAACGGCAACTCGTCTCACCCAGTCAAGATCACTAACTTGGGTACGAACAACGCCAAGGGTCTGGCATTCACCAATGGTGGCTGCAGTACAGCAGGTACCGATGATCGCCACACCTTCACAAACACCGACTTTGAGAACATGGACATCGCCATCAGTGCAGGTAGCCGCCACGGCAACGCACCTCACTACAATGGCAACGTAGGTAACTTCACATTCAGTGACGTAACCTTCACCAACGTCTCAACTGCAATCAAGCACGGTAGTGGACAAGGTACTGGATTCGATCTATCGGGTGTCAGCATCACAAACAGCGCTGATTCCTGTATCGAACTACCCGACGACTCAAGTTTGACTTGGGTTGGTGGTTCAGCTACTGATTGTAACACCCACGCCTACGCAGGTCAGGGTGCGGTCATGACCGGTGACGGTTCAACCGTTTGGATTGAGAACGTCACCATGACCGACGCAGCAGTCAACGGTATCGTCGGTGAGGCAGACAGTCTCTCACTGTCCAACGTGACCATCGACGCCAGCAGTGGCTTCTCGTCACAGCAGACAGGAACCGGTGTTGCACAAACCAGTACCGCTACCAGTGGAACTGAAGGCTACTTCTACAACGTAGACATTAGCAATTACAACACCGCAATGACCACCCATGCAACGGATAGCCTACACATGGAAGATGTCAGCAGTTCTGGTGACTCCAACGGATACAGTATCACCCCCGCAGGTGCAAGCAGCCCTGCCATTGGTGACACAGGTTGGACCATGGACACTGTCAGTGCTGATGGTGGACTCACCATGGCACGCACTCAGCCAGGTACAATGGATAACATCGATCTTGGTGGTGCTCTACAAATGTCAGGCACAGCTCCTACCACAGACATGGTCTCAGGTAACACACTCAGTGTTGCTGGACTCACAGTCAATGGTTGTGGCTGGAATGTCAACTTTGCAGACATCGACATGGGTGACGGTTCAAGCGATGCTTGGGTCAGTGCAAACTGTGCGTCCTCAGCAAGCAGCAACGTGATTACCATCTCCGATGGTACAATCGCTGGTGACAGCACGAACAACAACTTCGTGTACGCACGTAACAGTGTATTGACCGTTGCAATGATGACCGTAACCGGCCAGACAAACTGGGGCAATTACCTCGCAAGTGCTGGTACCAACGGTGACATCCGCTTGATTGACATCAACTTCCGAGGCAACGACTGTCTCGACTCCACCAACTCCGCAGACACCGCTGTCTGTTGGGTTGAGGCTGCCTCCAGCAGTTCGAAGATTTACTTCGGCGGTGTTGGAACTGTCTCTGTTTACCGATCCGGTAACAGTGGTAACGCCTTCCAGGCCAACCACAACGTCGCTGCTTCGGTACACGACAGTTCAGGAACAGAATTGTTCACTGTCGGAACTAGCAAGACAGATGCCTCAGGTGCAGCAAGTGTTTGGCTCATCACTGATTTGTATGAGCGTGACAACAGTGGAACGACCAGTTCGTCTGCTTCCTACACTGACCACACTCTCCGCGCAGCCGGTGGTGCAGGTCAGAACGTAACCACGCCTCTGGACCCATGGTATACTTCGGGACACAACGCTGATTTCCCATCCAGTGACCTACCTCTAGAGGTTGGCGAGCACGTTTACCTCAAGCTTGAGGCATTCCCAATGGACTTTGGTGGCGCAACGAAGGATTGTTCTTTCTTCGCCAACAACGACTCTGCCTCGATGGTGGATGGATACCACACCTACACCCGTCAAATTATCACCTTGTCTGCTGACATGGTTCTTGACGGATGCAGTGTACACCTACAGGGTACTTCGCTACGTGTTAACCGCACAGCAGCAAGCAACCCAACCATCACTTTGCTCAATGGTGCAGAGTTGCTCGTCAGTGAGCACGATGGTGACTTTGGTGCAATCCGTGCCCAGTCCAGTGCTTACCCATGGACCATGGATCTAGCAGATGGTGGCCAGTTCACCATCGATGCCGGTTCCATCCGTGACATGAGCGGTGGACTCACCGTCAGCGACGGTGGTACATTGGAGATGCGCAACGGTTCGACTGCGTTCGGCAGTCCAAACGCTGCTGCTAACACGGCGACCATTGACGTAGATGGCGGTACATACATCGTCAACAACGCAGTGGTTCAGAACGCCAACTCCGGTATCGGTGTCCGCCTACATGACACTGCAGCCAGCAGCGTATCGAACATCCTGGTGAAGAACTCGGCTGTCGGTATCTCTGTTGTCGATGCAGCACCGACCATCGATGGATTCACACTAACTGACAACACAGTTGGTATGGAAGTTGACGGTGGCATGAGCCTCCCCACCATCTACCGCTCAGAAATTCTGAGTGGAGAAGGTCGCGGTTGGCAAACCCACGCGATTGACATCACATCGTTTGCTAAGAACAACCAGTATGTACAAATCGGAGCGAACTTCGTTTACGCTGGTGGTAACGCTGACCCACGATATGGATCGTACTACGGTAAATATTTCATGGTCACAGACCGATACCGCATCGCAGTCGATGATGGAAACGGTTTGCAGAACGTCACCGATTCCAGTAAGACGGGTTACTACCCATGGGGCAACAACGACCCCGCTGTCACTGCAGGAACTCACTCCTACAGTGGCGGTGAAGGTGGTGCACCTGTTTGGGATTGCAACCTGTACGGTTACCGATACAACATAGGTGGTTCGTACCAGTATGCGTACTACTACTACTTCATCGCCTACGGCGGTGGAGCGTACACCAGTGCGGGTAGCTACAACATGGAGCCCAATGAATTCGGATTCCGTATGGAGTCAGTTGATGGTCTCACACAGAATACCAACTACTACCCATACCACTTCTGGGCAAGTTACTGGCCGAGCTTCTACTACTCGGGAACCTACACACCTCCAGAAGGATTCAACGGAATGTGGGGCAGCTACAACGTCTGCAAGTCATACGCTTACAGTGTTGCAACTCCAAACCCAGCGGGTTGGAGAATTGCTTACCCAATCGTTGACACCAGTTCGAGCAACATCGACCAAGTAGTGGTCTACATTGACATGCTACACTACGGTGCTGATTACTACCAAGACCGCATCGACTTCTCCGTTCGTGCAGCGAACAGTGTCACTGACCTGATGAACAAGGACTACAGCCGTGACTTCGGTACTGCAGACATCAGTGATGGTACCATCAACGGTGCTGATACCGGTATTGATATCGGCGGCGATCGTGCTGCTGGTGCGTTGAGTGATATCACCATCAATTCTCCTACCAGTGAAGGCATCCTTGTCTCAGGCACTACGGGTGCAACCATGGATTCCATCACAGTCAACGATGGTCGCTATGGTGTCCGAATGGGCAGCAATGCTGGTGGCAAGTTGGCTCTAACCAATGTAGATCTAGACAACCAGTCAATGGACGGTATTGTTCTATCGAAGACCATGAGCCTCGATCTCAGCGGTACCATCGCAAACGCAGGTTACTGCGGTGTGAAGGTCCTCAGCTCGAGTACGGATGACTGGTCATTCGAAGGTCTAAACCTGAACAACAACGGCGTGGGTGTGACTCACGATGGTTCGGGTACTGTATTCATGGAAGATACGACCATGTCTGGAAACACACAGGATGTGACCATGAGTGGTACGGCTACCATGGAATATCTTGAGGGTGACATCGATGAAACCAAGGTCAGCATTAGCGGCGCCGCGGAATTCACACGACAGCGCTCACTTGATATCTCAGTCTCCGCTGATTCAACAGCTGTTGATGGTGCACGAGTCAAGGTATTGGATGCGAACTCAGCTGTTGTGGACAGTGGCACCACTGACTCCAGTGGTGGCGTCGATGGCTTGAAGTTCGTGGCCTGGACCAAGGATGCATCAGGTACAACGACTGCGAACCTCGCAGGTTACCAGTTGGTTACCCTAGCACAAATTGAATACACCAATGGTGTCTCCATGGATATTCGATATGCAATGGACACCATCACTTTGGCAGATCAGTCTGGGAACACTGCTTCGTCAACATTGACAGCATCAATTACTGACCGTGTATGTTACTCATACACATCATGGGACGTAATGGGTCGATGTACTGGACTCAACTACCGAAGTCAGCGTACAGTTGATGGCGTTGTGGAACACGGTTACTACATCGATAACAGTGACATGTCTAACAAGGTCATTCAGATGGATTCACCATACAACTACGCCGATATCGGCACTGGGAAGATGAGCTTCAACAACTCGATTATCTTCACAACTGGAACCGTAAACGACGAGACTCGAATTCAAGTCACTTACCCATACCAGGGTAAGATTTGGATGCACAACACGACCATTATTGCAATGGGCGATGATGAGCAAAGTAGCTTCCGTGTCGGTTACTCTGGAACGTACAGCTACGGGCAGTATGATATCGATGATAGCAAGTTTTTGGGTCTGAAGAACATCGGAACAGGTAGTGGTTACTACCTACAGAACGGTGACTTGTCTGTGACCAACAGCCTGTTGATGCACTACAGAGTACCTGAGAGCACTTCAAGTGCCGTATTCTACGATGATATGTGCATTCAGTCTGCTGGATTCGATAATGTCCGCGTTACAGGCAACACAATGATCGACTGTGGTGTTGGGTTCTTCGTACCCAGTAACTTCTACGCGACATCTACCTACTACGGTGGTAACGGTACCCACGATCTTCAGGTGAACAACAACACCCTCGAGGATTGTACTGTAATCTGTATGTGGTACTACCTCAACGCGAATGTTCACGATGCCAAGTTCAACGGTAACGTGTTCACTGGCGCTGTACCTGAGTACAACGTGTACAGCCAGGATGCAACATCCTTCAGTGTAGAGATTGATGACAACACCTTGGTTGCAGAGAACCCGATTTACCTGCGTGGTGCACGCGAGTGGAGTATTTCCAACAACGACATCACGGGTATCGGTAGTGCAGCAAACGCCTGTATCTATGTCCTAAACGGACATGGTGACATCACAGACAACAGCTGCACCGATGCTGATGGTGGAATTGCAGTCAGTGGTATCCGCAGTGGAAACGACGTCCACATCGATGGTAACACCATCGGATTCACCACCGGTCGCCTGCCGACCAGTGCAGTGGGTATCTACGTCGAAAACTGTGGATTGGATGAGATCTTCATGTCAAACAACGTTGTATCGACCGTCATGAACGCGGTCAACACCGATGGCTGCAAAGTAACTGATAACAACTCGGCTTACTCTGGTCTAGGTGGCGGCGCAGGTCGAATCTTCAACGTCGACATGCAACAGAGCACTTACAGCCCAGCGCACCTCACTGGTGTTTGTGTTGGCGACTCAGTGCGCTGGATATCTCGTGCGTACGGCTCAGTCAACCTCCCGCACACAACAACATCTGATTCGGGTCAGGCTGAGAGTTGGGACAGTGGTCAAATGAACCTTGGTTCATCGTTTATCCACCAGTTCAACAATGCGGGTAACTTCACCTACTACAGTTCGACATACACCTCTGTAACTGGATCGGTAAATGTTGCAAACTGTACGGGTAACAACCTACAGACCACTGGTATCGACATCATGGGTGGCGGCGATGACATCACTCTGAACGGTGTTGTTGTCTCCGGATACGGTCTAGGTCTTGCAATGGACGGCGGCGAGCTACACATGGCAGCCTCGACCACCATCTTGGGTGATGAAACAGCTGTTGAAGTGACAAACGTCGATTTGTCCACCAACGGTGCAGTCCTTGCTGCTAACGGTACATACGGTGTTGCTCTGGATGTTGTCAGCGACAATGGCAACGATGTGCTTGAGTTGACAGGTCTATCTGTCAACGCAGCCATTGGTGTCCTCGCAGACGGGCACTCGGACTTCCGCTGGAACGGTGGTGTTGCACAGGGTAGCACTGTCCTGAAGACAGTCAACGGGGCATCCGGTTCGATTGAGAACATGTCCGGTATCTTTGCACACCCAACCTTTGGAGATGTGCCTGCACCATGGGAACAAACTGCATCTTGCTACAGTGTTGACCCCACATACATCGCAACCAACGGTGGTTGTGGTGGTGTCACCACACAGATTGATGCAGGTGCATTCTCAACAGTCACCAGCATTGGTAACGGTGTCCTCAACAACGGTGCTTTGATCACCGGTGTGACCCTACCATCTCGATTGACAGTTGATTCGGATGCTATTGTTCACGAGGGTAACCTCCTGGACTTGACCATCACGCACATGGGTGCAAACCCAAGCAGTGATGTTGGTCTATACATCCGAAGCCTCGCCCAAGCCGAGAACCTCGACACTGGTGAAATGGTCAACGTACCTGGTGGACAATCCGCCTACGTGAGCCCATCATGGCGCAGCAGTGCTGGCCGAACCATCACCGTAGACGGTGTTCTATGGGACTGGCTCGGTAGCAACTTCGCAAACGAAGCCGATGACATGATGCCCGGTGCAGTTGCACTCAACGCAACCACACAGGCACACTTGCGTGTTACATGGGACTCCAACTACTTGTTCGCAGCATTGGTTGGACCGACCTTTGTGAGCACAGACGGTCTGTTCTACCTTGACACAACCGCTGGTGGTTCGTCCACTGGTGACATGTGGCACTCACAGCACACTCTGCCAATCCAGGCTGACTACATGTTGTGGATGGAAGATCTCAACAACTGGGGTCTACGCAAGGTTATGCCAACCGGTAACTGGGTGGATGTAACATCCAGCTGTCCACAAATCGATTCGAGCATCTTCGTCGGAAACCCATTCACGACTACTCCAGTCAGTGAATTCCGGATTCCATGGTCCTGCCTTGGTAACCCAACCGAAGAAGTTCGCTGGATTGCAATGGTACAGTGGGATTCACCATTCGGTCAGGATGGTCAAGTTGCTGGTGTGTTCCCAGAACAGCCATTCAACGGTACAACCACCTCCGGTCAGACCTTCGGTCAGTTCGGTACCTTCAACCTCGTTGGAGGCGACCTACCTGCATCCGGCGATGCACCCGTCACATTGGATGACCACCTGCTATTGTTCCGAACCTACACAGGTTCCAGCACAACACCAGGTGCACCTCACGTCTACCAGATTTTGGTCAAGGTCCGCAACGCGGAAGGCGACTACTGGGACTGGGATGACTCCAATGCACCAGTGATTATGACACAGAACCAGGACATCTCAATCGATATCCTGCGTGCAAAGCCTGTCATCGAGAACTTGGTCGACGTGGAATATGACGAAGATTCGGGTCAACACACCATTACCCTAACGGACAAGGGTGTCGATCTGCAGGATACGTCAGAGTCGCTCGTATGGTCTGTAACTGATGCACCAACCAACACGCACAGTTACCCAACTCCATACGACTACACACTGACGGGTCAATCCTTGGAGATTGATACACTCGAGAACCAGTTCGGCGGTCACCGCCTGCAACTGACTGTCACAGACAGTCACGGTCTCAGTGCAACTCAGACAATGGAAGTTGGTATCTGGAACGTCAACGACGCACCAGTCATCTGTAACACCAACCGCTTTGACTGCATGCCAGTGTTCTATGATGACGGTGATGGCAACCTAAACGTCCACGATGAGAACTTCAATGGTCTCATCACCAAGGACCTTGGTGACACATCCAACGCATCTCGCTCGTACATTGTCGACATGGCAAACGAGCAGACGCAGAGTGACTGGAACAACGAGGCAGTGCCTCAAGTTTACACTTGGACTGAAGATGAGGGCACCTGTGTACCGTTCGTAACCGAAATTGGTTCCAACGTGCTGACCATCGCGGAGAACACCTCGAACGAAGCCGGTGGCGACTGTGATATCGTCTTGGATCTGTCTGACGGCGCATCCGAGAACGATGCTGCGAGCCCGGTTACTGTGAACTTCATCGTCAACCCGGTCAACGACCAGCCTATCATCAAGGACTTCAACGCAGCAGAGAATGTCTATGTTGAGACCGCTAATGGTTCGCTACAGTTGGATTGGTTCTGGGATGTTGTTGAAGACGACGAGAACGCAGACAACTTGACTTGGGATCTAAGCCGACTCATGTCGGACAACGATCACACATTGGATGAGTTGACCTGGTCTGTCGAAGAGACCTCATTGTGTGCGTACGAGAACTACTTCTCGATTACCATCGACAATGATGCAGACACCTTCGCCATCGACTTGATTGACGATGCAGCAACAGATGCTCCAACATCGGAGATTGACTTCTTGCAAGACGCTGACAACAACGGCGAAGCAGATGGTGGTGTCCACCAGATGCAACCTGCAAGCGGTGTCTACTGTACGGTCTACCTATGGATGAACGATACAGCTGAAGCACCAAGTTACATCGACTATGCACAGAGCCCATCTGGTGTCTATGAGCAGCGAAGTGACCGTGTGACAGTCTACATCCGTGTGATGAACACACCTGAGGCACGTCCAGACTACCACTTCGATGAGGAAGCTGGATTCAACTGGCTCAACATTGAGGCGGTTCTACCAGGTACCCGTGTACCCGTGGACATTGACATCACCAACTCTGGTGACGATCCCGCGCTGTACAACTACGGACACGATGTGCAGGTCCGCTTCTATGCGGATGACAACCCAACTCTGATCCAAGACCAGGTCACCCTGTCTTGGGATGCTGGTGAAGTACCAGACGTTGGTGAGACCAAGACTATCCGTGGATACGTCACTCTCAACAACCCAACTGAGTACGTGCGTGCGTTCCTAGAAGTTCGCACTATCAACCCGCACACAGATGATTACATCGACAACTCGATCCGCCGACCGGCGCTTGAAGAGTTGAACTGGGATAACAACAACATCACCACAGATGACACTGCAGACGGTCTACCAGAGATGGTACGACTCCGCCCAGCAACTTCGGTTGCGAGCTTCGCTCCAGGTCTGATTGCAGTGAGCTTGGTTGGTGCCTTCGTCGGTGCCCTCCTCATGCGCTCACGCAGTGAAGAAGACGAAGAGGAACTCATGGAGTCCCTCTCCGGAGATGAGCAGGCGGTAAGCCCTGTCATTGCAACCATTCTGCTTGTTGCAATCACCGTGGTCTTGTCTGGTGTAATCTATGTCTGGGCAAACAGCCTAGCCACAGACTCCACTGGTAAGGCAACGCCTCGTCTGACCTTTGATGCGTCAGCTGAGTCGTTCACAGGTGACAGCGACTTGTGGTACTGGGCTATCAACGTCCGAAGTCACGACAACGAACTTGCTGCACAAGCAGTCTACGTCGTCGTTGAGTGGATCGACAGTGCAGGTGATGCACAATCCTACCGAACCAGTCTAGCCAATCCAGACGGTGTGTACGGATTCGTCCCAAGTAACAGTGACAAACTTGTCACTTACAAGGATTCGATCAACTGTGCTGTTGATTGTTCGGCAGGATTTGGTGCAAGTGACCGAATCCAGGTTCGAATGGTTGACCAGACCACTGGTGAAGAGTTGCCAAACAACACTCTAATCACTCTGCAGTACGCACCAACTGGTGGTACAGCTGTGATTCTGATGACTTACACTGCTAGCCAGACAAGCATCAGCCCACAGTACTGAGTTGATTGAGAGATAACCACAGGGGCCACCCGAAGGTGGCAGGGTGGGGCGCCTTCGGGCGCCCCCTCTGAGCCCCCACTCCGCTTCGGCGGAGTGGGGTCCTTTGCTCCCATTCCTTCTTGACTGGATACCCCTTCGCTGGTATCAGCGGTGATTGTATGTCGACTAAAGCAGTGTGTTTCGATTGTGATGGTGTATTGGTCGAAACCATTTCCTCGTGGCGAATTATTCACGAATATTTTGGCACCAATAGTGGTGAAATGCTGGATCGATTTCTTCGGGGTGAGATTAGCGATGCTGAGTTCATGGCTGACGACATTCGTCTTTGGAAATCCGTCAAACCCCAAATCCATCGGGACGAACTAATGCGATGCTATCAGGGTGTCAAGTTGATGCCAGGTGCACGTGAATTGGTTGCAGCTCTGAAAGAGCGTGGTATTTTTGTTGCGATTGTCAGCGCCGGTGTTGATCTTCTCATTGGTTCGATTGCCAAATTGCTTGATGTTGATGATTGGGTATCAAATGGATTCCAATACGATGATGACGGCTACTTGTTGGATGATGGCGACGTTCGGGTTCCAGCACATCACAAAGACGCCATGGTACAAAAACTGGTTCGGATTCATGGTTTTGATCCGTCGGAGATCGTCAGCATAGGGGACAACCATACGGATTTGAGTATGCAAATTCCCGGTTCGGGTTTCATTGGGTTCAATGGTCAGAAACAAATTGCTATCGATGGATTTGCTGCTGCAGGAGTACCACACGTGACAGAGAAAGACTGTCGTTTGCTTTGGCCCCACTTGTTCGAAGGTGAATCATTCCCCACCGAAGGTGGGGAATGAGTCAAAGATATGATGGTCACGTCACACGTCAATGCAGAGGACCCTACCGTCGGTTTTGTTCGCTTTGATTCTGCTTTTGCCGGTTTCACTCGCAGGCGCAGAAGGTGAACAAGAGATTACCCTGACAGTATGGCACTCCTTCGCAGCGGAAAGTCAAGAGGAAGCCGTATTTTTCGATGTGATTGCAGAATTTGAGTTGACTCACCCTCACATTCAGGTTGAAGTGACCGGCATTCCTTTTGCCGATATTGATCGTCAATACGAAATCGCCGCACAGGCTGGTCAGGCCCCAGATATCGTTCGCCTCTCAAGCGATCAGTTGGGTAAAATTGGTGAAATACGAGTCAATGGATATCCACTTCTGGAAGACCTGAGGCCCCATTTGACTCCATTTGAACGTTCGACCTTTGATCAAAAAGCACTGCAATCGATGCGGTATGGGGACGCACTGTATGGCCTTCCAGCAAGCCAAGATTGTTTGTCGCTTCTGTACAACCGAGCCCTATTTGATGCTGAAGGATTGGCCTATCCCAATCCAAATTGGACGACCAATGATTTGATTTCGGCAGCAGAAAATCTCACGCAAGGAGATGTCTATGGTTTGGCCATTCCCGTGAAAGCTGCCTATTGGTGGTTTCCTTTCCAGGCTGGATTTGGTGGGCAACTCTTTGATTCCAATGGCACTCCCTCGCTCGATTCAAACGGCAGTGCCGATGCTTTAGACTGGTACCTTTCGTTGGAACAAGAGTACGAAGTTGTACGAACGGGTACTGTTGGAGAGACGATGAAGTCCCAATTTATCCAATCTCAGGCCGCGATGATTGTCGATGGCCCGTGGAATTGGGCGACATACGAAGCCGGCAGATTGGATATTGGACAAACATTGCTACCAATCGTAGAGGAGACAGGATTGCGTGCATCCCCCCTTGTTCTGTACAAGGGTTGGTCAATCTCCAAAGAAAGCCAAGAAAAGGTCGCGGCGACCTCACTGATCCTCGATCTTTCTTCTCCCGATGTTCAGAAGACATTTGCATTGGAGACCATGACCATGCCAACCTCTTGGGAAACAGCAATGGATTCTGAGGTTCAATCTGATGTCGTACTTTCGGGTTTCTTGGCACAAGCTGAATTGGGCACTCCTGCACCAACCACTCGAGCCATGTCGATTGTCTACGGCCCCCTCGGTACCGCCATTGAGCAGGTTCACATTGGAGATGCAAACGCCGAGCAAGCGCTTACTGGGGCGAATGATTCCATGTCGAGTTTACTTTCGGAGCAGTCATCTGCTGAACCCTATCCCCTATCACCTGGATACCGAACCATCACTATCACCGTACCAGTCAATGCATCTGCGATCGCATACGAGATATTTGTTGACAACATCACCCACTCGACCTTGCTCGTTGGGGCGTTTGGTTCACTGAGTACAGGATATCATTCGTGCACCGCAAATGGAACCGAACTACTTCGTTCACACCATTCGCCCGTGATTCCTCCCTCGGCAAGCAACTGGACTTGTGACCTGACGGGGATGATTCCAAATCATGTCCATCAAATTGAGGTGTACATCGACTTGGGTGCGGGAATGGCTCCTACACTTCACTATTGGAATTACAATGCGACCACTTCCATCGCTGACGAAATTCCACCGGCTCCAGATACGAGCCCAATTTTATTTGCCATCGGCTCGATTGTCTGTTCACTGATTGCCATCCTAGGATACTTGAGATGGAAGGATGCTAAAGAGGGTCGACATCGCAGCAAACTCGCCCACGCTTACATTGCTCCCGCTTTGGTTGCCCTCGCTGTTTTGACGTTCTATCCAGTGATTTACGGGATTTGGTTGTCCTTCACTGATGCCAATCAGACACAATTGGGGGATCAGTCATGGATTGGTTTGGAAAATTTTGGAACCGTATTGACCTCAGCAGGTTTCTTCCGCGTGACCTTGTTTACATTGATTTGGACAATCACTAACGTTGCGGCACACATTGGAATTGGATTGGCTTTGGCATTGGTTCTCAACAACCCACATGTCAAAGGTCGAACTGCATACCGAACTGCCCTACTCCTTCCTTGGGCCATCCCCTCCTACATTTCGGTGCTGGTTTGGAAAGGCATGTTACAACCTGAGGGTCTGATAGACTCTATTTTAGGGACGGACTTTGAGATGCTTGCAGATCCAAGCGGAGCCAAAACTCTGGTGATTCTTGTCAATATCTGGCTAGGTGTACCGTTCATGATGATGTCATTGAGTGGGGCGATTCAGGCCCTGCCACAGGACATGTATGAGGCTGCAGAAGTCGATGGTGTCAGTCCATGGAATCAGTTCAAGCATCTGACAATTCCCAATCTCAAAAGTGCCCTCATTCCACTCAGTTTGCTTGGATTCATTTGGACATTCAACATGTTCAATGTCATCTATCTGATGACCGATGGGGGACCCAATCTAAGATTCGGAGAACCGGGTGAAACCGATATTCTGATCACATACGTGTATGATGTTGCATTCCGCGATGGTGCTTACGGTGTTGCTGCAGCTTGGTCGGTTGTGATATTCTTGATGCTAGTCGCCTTTTCTTGGTTCTACATGAAGCGGACGAACGCTACGGAGGCGAGTGCATGAAGTCTCTATCTCAAGAGTGGTATACACCACAAGAGATTGTGACGCTTCGCCTCTGGCTTGCGATTGCAGTTGTCGTGAATTTGCTTTTGTCGACTATTGAATGGATTCGAGACGATCATTTGGCCTTGCAACTTTCGTTGATTGCCACCTTTGCATTGGGAGTTGTCTGGCTTGTGTTACCCGACGGTGAGCACGCTTGGAAACGAGATGTGGCCCTTGGTAAATCTGGTTTGGTTCTCGTTATCGGGATCCTGCATTTTTCTGCAAGTCGACAAATGTGGATTGACATTTGGTCATTCATCTGGTTGATTGTACCCGCCGCACTCTGTTTGCTCTGGCTTTCTTCTCCAGTGATTTCAGCTTGGTCGAAAGGGACAATCACAACGCAATATGCAGAATGGGGTTTGTCTCGAAACAAAGTCATGAGGCCAAAACTTGGCGTCATTGGGTCACACATTATTCTCATTCATGCTGTCACCATTGTTCTCGTTCCAGTTTTCTGGATTCTCGATGTTGCAATGTCCCCGGGCAATATTCTCGGTGGAGACTTGGGTGTCTCAGATTGGACAGGAGAGCATTTCTCAAAAATTCTCGAAAGGGATTCATCCTTTTGGATTTGGATGCGAAACTCGTTGGTGGTCAGTTTAGGAACCACCATGATGGGGTTGCTACTTGCCGTTCCTGCTGCATACGCATTCAGTCGATTCAAATTCAGTGGTCGTCAAGCCTCGATGTTCGCCTTCCTTCTCGTCCAAATGTTCCCTGGTATCATCATCCTTGTACCCTACTTTATGGTGATGAAATCCCTTGGATTGCTCAACTCAAGTCTTGGTTTGATTCTTGCTTATTCGGTGACCGCACTCCCATTGTGTGTTTGGATGTTGAAGGGCTTCTTTGATACCGTACCACGCGAACTTGAGGAGGCAGCATTGCTTGATGGATGCAACCAGTTCCAAGTATTCTGGAAGATCATATTGCCTCTTTCATTGCCCGCAGTGGCCGTGACTGCTTTGTTCAGCTTCCTCGCTGCTTGGAATGAGTATTTGTTGGCTTTGACTTTCAATACGTCCAACGACATGTATACGCTTCCAGTCGGATTGGCAAGCCTAATCTCCTCCACTGGAGCGGCCTGGGGGGATTTTGCGGCGGCATCATTGTTGGTCAGTATCCCCGTCGTGATTTTGTTTATTGTTTTCCAGAAATTTTTGATTCAAGGATTAAGCGCAGGGAGCGTCAAAGGGTGATTGAATGGTAGAAGTAAATTTTGAAAGTGTATCGAAACGATTCGAGGATGGCTTTACGGCAGTGAAGAATCTAAATCTACAGATTCGAGATGGCGAATTCTTGGTTTTGCTAGGGCCGAGTGGTTGTGGAAAATCGACAACTCTGCGGATGCTGGCGGGGCTGGAAGATGTCAGTGCGGGTAGCATCTACATCGGCGAAGCCAAAGTCAACGATTTACCCCCGGGTGCCAGAGGGCTTGGGATGGTATTCCAATCCTATGCATTGTATCCTCACATGACAATTGCAGAGAATCTATCCTTTGGCTTGCGCATGGTGAAAGATGAAACACGTTTGCCTGATGGCGAGATTGTCAAGCGTGTGCAAGAGATTGCAAAATTGATGGAACTGGGAGATCAACTTGACAAGAAACCCAAGCAACTGTCCGGTGGTCAACGACAACGAGTGGCCCTAGGACGAGCGTTGATTCGTCGCCCCCAAGTCCTACTGATGGACGAACCACTTTCAAATCTGGATGCTGAGTTGCGTCATCAAATGCGTGAAGAAATTCGTCGTATTCACGATACACTGGGGACAACCACCGTTTATGTCACACATGATCAGATTGAGGCAATGACATTGGCAGATCGAATTGCCATCCTAAATCATGGCGAGTTGCAACAACATGGTGCTCCATTGGATGTATACAACCAGCCAGCAAACGATTTCGTTCGTGGATTCTTGTGTAAACACATCGACGAAATTGTTGATACTGCAAACAACCTCTTCCCAAAGGAGTGAGCTCCATGCGCAAGGCGGTCCTACTGGTAGTTTTGCTAATTGCATCAACCATTCCAGCTTTCGTCTCTGCTGATGATGAACCTGTCAGGCAGCGTTCTTCGATGACTGAATTCACATGGACAGGCAACGCAACAAGCGTCCAAGTTTCGGGCGAGTGGGATGACTGGGAGCAAATTTCTGACTTGACCGAATCTGAAGGTGTGTGGTCAATCTCATTGGACTTGGAACCCGGAATGTACTGTTACAAATTGATTGTCGATTCAGCTTGGATTTTTGATCCTGCAGAGCCCTATCGTGGATATTGTGATGATTTTGAGAACAGTATTGTTCGCGTTCCCGATACAAGCCAGCCGATGTTCACTCACACCATTGTGGATGATTTACTCACCGTGCTTTGGCACGCTGGTTCTGGAGGGGGCGCTCCCGACTCAACTCCTTTGGCACTTGCAACCGGACTGTGGGATGAATCGAATTGGTCTTGGTCACTCGATTTGAGCACACTCCCCGATGGAAAGAACACCCTTCACATCACAGGTGAAGATGTGGATGGCAATGTTGCAGAGGATTTACTACTGCCCTTTTGGAATGGAGAGATGGCTGACTTTGTTTGGGAGGATGCGCTGATTTACATGATTATGACAGATCGTTTTGTCAACGGAGACTCTAGCAATGATGGGGAATCCACCAACGCTGCACAGGGTGCGGATTGGCTCGGTGGGGATTTTGCTGGAGTCACCCAGATGATTCAATCGGGTTACTTCACAGATTTGGGTGTCAATGCCCTTTGGTTGACACCGTTCAATGCAGCCGCGAATGGTACGGGTTTGGCCAGTGATGGACAACATGCAGTCTCGGCCTACCACGGTTATTGGCCTACAGCAGCCCGCGAAGTCGATGCAAGGTTGGGAACTGTTGATGAGTTACACACACTCATTGACGCCGCCCATGATGCCGGGATTCGCGTGATGGGCGACTTTGTGATCAACCATGTTCACGAAGACCATCCGTACTTCTCAGAACATCCTGATTGGTTCAACGAAGGTTGCCTCTGCGGGGAAGCAAATTGTGATTGGACCGAACATCGCTTGGACTGTTTGTTCCGTCCCTATATGCCCGATGTCAATTGGAAAGTACGCAATGCGAGTGAGCAATTCATTGAGGATGTAATCTGGTGGATGGAAACCTTTGATCTCGATGGCGGTCGATTGGATGCGGTGAAGCACGTCGATGATTTGGCAATCACCAACTTGGCCGTTCGAATCAATGAACGATTTGAAACCGCGGGGACGGATTATTTCTTGAAAGGTGAAACAGCGATGGGTTGGGCTGGCCATTCCCTCGAAAACAATGCCAATGAATATGGGACCATCAATCGTTACATTGGTCCCAATGGGTTAGANNNTGTGATTGGACTGAACACCGACTTGACTGTATGTTCCGCCCTTACATGCCCGATGTGAATTGGAAAGTTCGCAATGCCAGCGAGCAATTCATTGAGGATGTGATGTGGTGGATGGAAACCTTTGATCTC
>DAHO01000086.1:0-21189 GCA_002498455.1 Euryarchaeota archaeon UBA602 | reverse complement strand
TATGGATTACCAGCACTTGGATTACTGGACTGCCAGAAGTCAAGATCAGTATGTTAACGATGCCACCATGGTTCCCTTTGTGGGTAGCCATGATGTTCCTCGATTTGCTAGCCGTGCCGACCCTGGGACTGCCGATGAATGGAATCAATGGGTTGAGGATGGTTTGCCCGGTCAACCCGGAACTGACGACCCCTATATCGCAGCCTTGCATGCCTATACCTGGCTATTGTCCACACCCGGGGCTGCAGCGATTTACCAAGGCGATGAGTACGGTGAATACGGAGGAGCTGACCCTGACAATCGCCATATGTTCCGTAACGATTCACAGTTGACCGCAAACGAGATTTCTTTGCGAGAAAACATCAGTGCGATTGGATTACTACGACAACAATCAGAAGCACTTCGTCAAGGTACCTATGCTTCCTTGTTCAATGCTACGGATACCATCGCATGGTCAATGACAACTGAATTCAATCAAGCGGTCATCGCCATGAACAGAGGTGCGACTCCAGCAACATTTGATTTGGATTTGGGTTGGTTTGCAAATGATTCTCTCAGTGAAATCTACATGGATCAAGAGAATCAATTCACTTTACCCGCTCATGGTGTGGCCATTTTCCTTCAACCCGAACCCGTCATTATTGTACCCGAGAACGACCCGGATGGTCATTGTTTGATTCTGGATAACTTGACGGTCAATCAAACCATGTATGTCACATTGGATTTGGTCAATATTTGTGAAAAGGAAATTCATTATCCCGGTGTCAATGCCACAGCAGACCATCCAATGGTAAGTGGATTTTCAGGATTCAATGAATGGTATTACATGATTTTTCCAGACACCTCATACAACCATTCGTGGCAACTTTACCTCAATGAGTCCATTCCCAATGGGACGAATGTGACACTGACTTTTGAGGCTACAATCCTCAATTGCGGAATGGATGGAAGTTGGCACGACTGTCCGAATTCAACTTTGCATCACAACTTCACCGTCATTTGGCCTGATAATGGAACGAACCAAACGGAACCAAATCCTGGCCCGGACCCCAATCCAGACCCGGACCCGGGCCCCGGCCCCGATCCAGGTCCAGAACCAGACCCAGTCCCTGATCCCGACCCCGACCCAGCGCCTGATCCCGGCCCTGACCCAACCCCTGATCCCGACCCCGAACCAGCACCACAGCCGGATCCGGAGCCCGTACCTGTACCCGATTCTGAATCCCAACCACAGTGTGTTGAGGGGGAAACCCGCCCTGCTGCTGATGGCTGCAATGACTGTGTTTGTGGAGGTGGAGAATGGGCCTGTACAGAGATCGCCTGTCCACCGATAGATGATGATTCATCAACGACTAGTGCTGGTGGGATGACGACTTCACAGGTGGTTAGAATCATCCTCGGAGTCCTGACATTGATTGCCAGTATATTCCTGCTGACACTCTTGATCAGAGGACGGAATCAAGATGACAAAGAAAAATTCGCATAGAAGCGGAGATAATCACTCATCATCCTCGCCCCGGTAAATCGTGCACTTGTGGCAATCGATGCTCGCATCATATCGTTCCAATGCTCTGGGCCGTTTGCCCAAGCGGGAAGAACCTCAAACTCGAGTACGTCATACAACGCCTTTGCATCACGAATATCATCGCGCTCATCTTCACCTTCTCCAATAGCCCAACCATTGACCCCATGTTCGCAGGCCTCTGGCCACCAACCATCGAGAATACTACAATTGGGGACACCATTCATCGCCGCTTTCATGCCACTGGTCCCACTGGCTTCCATCGGCCGAATGGGATTGTTCAACCAGATGTCGACTCCACTGGTCATTGCCAATCCTGTGTCCATGGAATAGTCCTCAAGGAAGGCGACAGGGATGTCTTGTTCAACCTGCGATGCACCTTCGAAAATATCGCGAATCAATTGTTTGCCTCCTTCATCTTTCGGGTGCGCTTTGCCCGCAAAGACAAACTGGATTTTTCCTGCGCCCAATGCGCGAAGTCGTTCCAAATCACTGAATACAAGGTTTGCGCGCTTGTATGTCGCGAATCGGCGCGCAAAACCAATGGTCAAGCGATGTTCTTCCAATTCCACACCTGTCGCAGCTCGCACCAAATCACGTAAAACCGCACGAGCATCTTTTCTGGCCATTTCCAATGGTTCGTCTGGGAGGCGACCCGCATGTGCAAGGGTGGTCGGGTCCGTCCTCCATCCTGTAAGATGTTGATCAAACAAATCAGAGAGTGCAGGTGAAGTCCACGTTTCGTGGTGTACACCATTGGTAATCGGATGAATGTGCGTACCGGGAAACATTCCACTGGCAACATATGCGTTGAGGTTTGAGACGGCATTGACTTGGCCGGCTAAGGCGATTCCAAGATGACTCATTGAACAGGTATTTTCATCGTCAACGAGTTGCTTTGCATCTGCAGGCAAAAGATCCTCTAGAACAGCTTCCACCTCACCCCAACCGAATCGGTCGTGACCGGCAGGAACAGGTGTGTGTGTGGTAAACAAGCAACGTTGACTCAATTCATTGCGACTCCAGCCCTGATTCAACATTTCAAGAATGGCAAATGTGCAATGCCCTTCATTGAGGTGGAGTCCAGTGATTTCATGTCCCATGGCCTGCAGGGCACGAATGCCTCCAACACCAAGCAGGTACTCTTGACGAATTCGCATGGAATCATCGCCTCCATACAATCGGTTTCCAAGTCCAGCATGCTCTGGAGAATTGTCGGGGTGTCGAGTATCGAGGAAGTAGGTCGGTAATCCCTTGATTCGATACAACCAGATTTTCGAATACAGGGTTTTTCCATCGAGGGGTAACGAAATTTCCACACCTGTATCGGTTAGGAATTCCTGGGGATCAATTTCACCATAAGTTTCGGATTGATTTCCCTTCGCATCGAGTTGTTGGCGACCATATCCTTCACGATATAGGAGTGTGCAGCCGACCAAATCAAGGCCAGCATCGGCGGCCGATTTGAGATGATCACCGGCAAGAACACCCAACCCACCGGAGTAAGTATGCAGCCGGCTTTCGAACCCAACTTCCGCGGAGAGGTAGGCGATACTCATTCGAACCATCTCGGTCCGCTTCCACAGTTCTATGAATTTGTCCCTTCCTAATTCAGAACTCTGAGCGCTGCATTATACTCCATTTTCCTTGAGTTAATTCTGGCCAATCAAACTTCCATCGCCAATTTCCATCCGGTTTTCCAGGTGTATTCATTCGAGCATCAGTGCCCAGCCCAAGGATGTCCTGCAGTGGGATCACTGCCAAGGGTGCGGGAGATGACATGGCCACGCGAATGAGAGTTTCACAGGGATTTTCGCCGGCCAATCCTACCTCTTCAACTCGTTTTTTCCGTATCTCATTCGCATCATCCCACCACCCCATCGTGGTGTCATTGTCATGGGTGCCAGTATAGACCACATTCGATTTGCACAGGTTTTGTGGACGATGAGGATTATCCTCATTTTCATCATCAAATCCGAAGTGTAGTACCGACATCCCGGGTAAATTGTGTCGTTTTCTTAATTCAGTAACGCTTTCAGGAATAATACCCAAATCTTCAGCGATGATGAGTGTGTCACCTGCAACATCAACGAGTGCTTGGAGGATTTCATCACTGGGCCCTTCGGTCCAGGTTCCATTGATTGCATTTTCATCCTCCATTGGGATGGCCCAGGCGGAATCAAATCCACGAAAGTGATCGATGCGGACAATGTCAAACAATGCACATGTACGTGCCATTCTCATTCTCCACCAAGTCCAATCTTCTTGTCTGTGGGCTTCCCAATCGTACAACATCGTCCCCCAACGCTGTCCTTCTTCAGAGAAGTAGTCTGGGGGAACTCCTGCAACTACATCATGATGAAACAACTGAGGTCGTACCCAAACATCTACTGAATCACGGGCCACAAAAATGGGCAAGTCTCCAAACAACTTCACTCCTTTTTGCTTCGCATAATGTCTCAAAATCATCCAGTCTCGTTGGAATCTGACTTGATTTACAATGCGTCCACGGATATTAGGCATGTACTTCTTCATGGCCTCTTCAATGGCTTCCGGGTGGCGATCACGGAGGGGTTCAGGCCACTCATACCACGGCTTCTCATCATGCATCTGCTTGAGAACATCGTACAGCCCCCAATCCCAAGCCCAATGCGCATTCACACTCAACCAATCACGAACCAGTTCGGCATCAGGATCCGCTTCAAATGAGGGATCGCATAACTTGACCCATCCTGCGAAGGCACTGGTCGATGAGTATGGGCTCTGGTGCTCATCGGGAGGGGTGATTGGCAGTACCTGCCAAACCGAGATTCCAGCATCTGCGAGCAAATCGATGAAGGTGAACGCATCGGGTCCGAGTTTGCCAGATGGCAAAGAAGTGATGTGACACAGCACACCGGACTCTCGCATGAATCGACGTACTCAAGGGGGTGGAAAACCTTTGATGTTCAGTTGTAACCGCGGGAATCAATGCGACGTACTGCGATGGTCCTCGTGATGCTATTCATGGCTCCTTCTTTGCTGGGAGTCGTTGCTGAAACACCCGATACCATTGTGTTAGATGGAGATATGTCGGATTGGCCACAAGACTCGTTGCAAACCACCGATTCGAATGCTGTCACATTTAGGATGACATGGGATGAAAGCCATCTTTTCATTGGTTGGTCTGGTACGGATTGGGCCAGTGAAAGTGACGGTGCAGACTTATTCATCTACCTCAATACCACTGAGGGGGGTACGCCTCTTTCCAAGGATTGGAATCTCGCACAAACGCTTCCATTTGCTGCAGATCACGCCTTTGTCTTGGAGGATTCATCCTATTCTTCACTGCAAATGCACAATGGCAGTGCTTGGGTAGACAACCCTGAATCCGCGGCAACTTGGGTGGGTTATTCCCAGAATCAAAACACCGAAGTTGGCATTCCATGGAGTGCCATAGGGAATCCCGAAAACATTGGTGTAATCGTTTGGGCACAATGGCAAGATGCTGGCAACGTATGGACCTCATTCCCCCTCGAGAATCCTGCAAACAGCAATGGTGGAGAAGCGTTTACTCACTGGTATCAAATTGAGAATCGTAGTACAGCACAATCCAGTGCTGATGTTACAATTCATACCTCAGACACGCCAATTGAAAAAGTCGATGATGCCCTCAATCTTGCCATTATCTTCCATCAGCATCAACCATACTACAAGAACAAGCTGACCGGCATGGTGGAAATGCCATGGGTTCGCGTACATGGTATGACTGAATATGTTGACAGCCCTGGTATTTTGTCGAATACCGACACCAAAGTCACGTACAACTTGGTCCCGTCATTCATTGAGCAATTGCTTGATTATTCAGAAAATGGAGTATTGGATGTCCATACCGACATCGCACGTCGGTCTTGGAATTCTGCGGGTTATCCCAATGCCACTGCATTGGAATTACACACAATGCAATTTCAGTCCTTTTGGAATTCAGGTTGGATTTACAATGTCACAGCCGACGATTCTAGAGTTGGATGGTTGCAACCTTCCAGTGAACGCTATTCACAATTGTATGACATGACCTTGCACAATCTGAAACCCGCGACTATCATGGATGATACTTTGTTGGAGCCCCAAGATTTCCTCGATCTTCAAGTGCTTTGGTACCTGTACCAGTTCAGCCCATCGTACGTCCAGGGCCAGTATAATTCCAGTCATCGGGATCAAGGTCTCATCGATTTGTTCATGCAAAATGGGCAATACACATTGTCTGATTTAACGTATGTTTTGGATGCACAAGAAGCGCACATGTCGAACATCCTACCCATGTATTCAGAGTTGGCGGCCAGTGGGCAAGTTGAGTTGACCACAACTCCGTACTATCACCCCATCATGCCGCTGCTGATGATGGACGGATGGACGTTTGAAGATGGGATTCGAGTCAACAAGGACTCTTGGCCTGAGGATGTCACCAATCACCTGCAAACGGGAATGGATTTGTTTGAACAGGAATTGGGTTTCCGCCCGACTGGAATGTGGCCCAGTGAACAATCGGTATCTCCACCGATGGTTCAACCAGTGGCCGAGGTTGGCATCGAATGGATGGTGACCGACGAGTTGAACCTTGAAGAATCGACGGATTTGAATGGAAATACAATCGACGTCTCCGTGGCTTCAAATTTAGCCACCCCTTGGGTGGTCGATGATGTCGCCGTAGTCTTCCGTGATCGAGTGATTAGTGATCGAATCGCTTTCCAATATGGTTCAATGACTCCTGAAGTAGCCGTGTCAGATTTCCTTGCATATTGTGACAATATTCGTCAGCAGTTATTGGATGAAGGCAAGGATCCAAGTGACCATTTGTTGACAGTGGCCTTGGATGGCGAGAACTGGATGTTTATGTCTGAATTCCAGCATCAAGACAACGGTCGCCCCTTCACCGAAGAGTGGTTTGGTCGATTAAGCACACATCCAACCATTGTGACCACGACACCCGGTGATTTCCTTGAGAAGAATTTGTCCTTGCCTGAAATCGATGTGATTGGGACGGGCTCATGGATTGACGGAACACTTTCCACTTGGGCCGGTGAGGCCGAAGAAAGTCTTGCTTGGCAACGTTTGGTCGAGGCACGCCAATCCTTGGTTGAATTCGAATCCGAGAATCCAAATCATTCGGGCCTTGAAGCGGCATGGGAAAGCCTGTATATCGCAGAAGGCAGTGACTGGTTTTGGTGGTATGGACTAGATCAGGATAGCGGATACGATGAGATGTGGGATGTCTTGTTCAAAGTCCATCTTTCAAACATCTATCGTGCCATCAACATCGATTTACCCCCATACCTACAAGATCTTTGGAGTAATCCAGCTTTACCGGATACACCGTACGGCGGAGTGATTGAACCGATGATCGATGGAATAGCATTGCCCGGCGAATGGGACGGTGCTGCAATGTATGGTGCGGGCATGGATCAGGAATTGTTGGACATCGAATCGTTCCATTTGGGCTACGATGCTTCCAACGTCTACGTGCGAGTTGATTTGGGTAGTATGCCGGATGATTGGGAAAGTTTGGACTTGGCTTCATCTCCGGATCTTTCGATATATTTCATGCAACCAAACGCCATCAATTTCAATGAGGTTGAAACCAATTTCCGTACGTACTACGGAAACACTATTCTCGGATTTCCAGCCAAGAGCATGGTCTCATTCAACTTTGGAGAATTGTGGGAAGATGGACGTGCCAAGTATGACATCTTCAATGCCAAAGGCAAGATTGGGGACAATGAACGATGGAACCTTGCAGGCCAATCTGTTCTCGGTGGCTGTGCTGCAGACGAGGTATTTGAGTTCCAAATTCCATGGTCTGAAATCGGATTGGCTCCACGATATTCGACGCGGGTTAAGGTTGTGACTAGTTGGTCAGAATCTCCGGCGTATGGGGATGGTATCGATGTCGAAATCGCTCCTGCAGCACCCGCAGAAATGGTCATGCCTGATTTGGAAGAATGGGTGACATTGCTTGATGTCAATGATGCTCTGGGTGATGAAAATGGCGATGGAGATTACACCTACCCACTTGCAGGTGATTTCACTCCAGGTGCAGGCTTGTTTGACATTACTCATCTAAAAATCAGTCAGAGTGCTTGGAATGCTCGCTTCGAAATCACCTTTGCAGAGATGACCGATTACTGGGGGCTCGCAAATGGATTTAGCCACCAAATTGTGCAGATATACGTTGACCAAGGTGAGACGACATACGGTCAAACCGAGATGCTGGATGGAGCTTATGCTAAGGTCCATCCAGATTGGGCTTGGGAGGTTGCTGTATCTGCAACCGGTGAACCTGGTGCAGTCAAGACCGTTAGTGCCAGCACCGGCGAAACCTCGGCAAAGGGCATTGAAGTAAGTTCAAATCAAGATCAAAAGACCGTGATTATCACCGTGTCCAAGAATATCATCGGTGAAGATGTACCCGATTATCGATTTGTGGTGGTTGCAGGTTCCCAAGATGGATTTGGTACCGGTAAATGGCGAGATGTGGATGCCGAGGCCAAAACATGGAGATTGGGAGGTGGTGCTGATCCCAGTACAGTCGATGGGCTCGATTATGATCCCAATATTATCGACATGGTTCTGGATAATGAAACCGATCAGGCCGCAATGCTAGGCTCTTACGATGTGGATGGTCAAACCTTCGCTGTTCTCACTGGAATAGAATTGCCAGATGTGGCTCAACAGGTCTTTGGAGTCGGCGTTTCAAGCATCACATCCTCATCAGCGATTGTCTCTTGGTCGACCACTAAAGCAGACAATGGAACCGTCACTTGTGGCAACAACAGCTTTGCGACATCCGAAGCGGCACTTTCACATGCTATACAGGTGAACCAACTTGAGGCAGGTACTGCGTATAGTTGTATGATTTCAGTCGAAGATGCACCCTCAGTCGAGGTCTCCTTCAACACCTCGACTGAAATGGATTTGACGCCACCTGAGGTATTGAATCTTGCAGTCGATGTACTCGAAGGGGGTTCGCTTCGGGTGACATGGTACACGAGTGAAGAATCCACGGAATTGATTCAGGTCTCCAGTCAAACATTCACTGGGGACACCGTCGCTCTTCGCAAGAATCACGATTTGACCATCTCTCCTGACCCGACTCTCACCGCGTTGGAGACCTACACATTGACCGTGATAGCGATCGATGCTTCTGGCAATTCAAACTCTTCTAGCATGGATTTTGTCATCGAGGAGGATGAACCAATTACACAAACGCCGGATGAAGTTAATGATCCAGTTCTTTCCGAGGAGGGTTCAGATGAAACCGCAAGCATAGGAGATTTGTTCGGAGAGCCAATCGTTCAAATTGCTCTGATGCTGGTCGTTTTCCTCCTGCTCATGGCATTCATCCGAACTCGGAAGCATGAACTGGATTATTCATTGTCGGTCGAAGATGACCTCTTCGATGAGGATTAGACAAATGGAATTGCAGCCGTTGCGTGTGTGTGCAAGTTGACAATGGTCAGAATGCATGGTTTGGGCTGAAAGCCCAGCATTCGCTGATAATCAGTTTGATCTTGCCACGTACTGCTGTGAACCAAATTGACACCCTTGTAATTCTCAATATGGTGACCATGCACGTGACCTGTGACGAAGATATCGGGAATTTCTTGAATGACCAGCCGATCTTCGGGTTCAGGAGATAGAGGTGTCTTTCCACCCCATGATGGAGCGAGATGCCGCCTGTCAATCATCGCACGCATCGCGGCTTCAGGGGTTTCGAACGTCACGGTCCGTAGGCTGGAAACGAAATCCATGATGGAGACACCGTGGTACGAAAGGACTCGTACACCATGCAAACTGAAATCACAAGGGTTACCGACGAACAGCGTGTTGTTGTAGTCCGTTTGCAATTCTGGGTCGATCGCGGGTTGAGGTTCTGCGGGGCGAACCGCATCGTGGTTGCCCGGTAGCAATAGCACCTCTACCCAATCTGGCAATTCTTGCAACATCTGGCCCAATTTCGAATACTGATTGAATAAATCGGTGATATCCAAGTGCTTGTCTTGACCTGGGTAGATTCCCACTCCATCCACTCCATCTCCACTGATGACAAGGTAACGCACAGTTTGGGCCAGTGGGTCAGTATGGAACCATTGAATCATTTTCTCCCATTGTGGAGCTAGGAAGGTTTTGCTTCCAAGATGCAAATCTGAAATGAAAGCTGCGCTAACGGCTTGATCTTCACCTGCTCGACGGCGTTGATGTTTATTCAACGGTGGGAAATGAATATCGTCGACGTAAATCAGTTCACCCGATTGGTTGAAATTTCCACTGACTCCAATCACATCATCATCCATCAAACCAGCATGGACGATTTGCTGATTCGGACCCCCCTCATCACGTTGACTGAGAAGGCATCGAACTTCGCCTGTAGAGTCTTCAATTGTAAACATCAAGTGCCCATTTTTCGTGGTTTTCGGCTCATTGACCAATCCAATGATTGTGAATTGGTTATCACGATCGACCAACTGCCTTTTTCGCCGCAATGCCTCATTCACAGCAATCGGGCGATTGGGAAGGTTCCGGTCCAAAATCAGCCGTTTGACTTGCTTCAATCGGTCGTTAAAGAAGGATTGAATATCTTCCTTTTTTCCTTCGGTTACACTTTTCCCAGTGATGTCAAAGTGCACCGATATTTCCGCATCCACATCCTTGGCTTGCATGGGGAAATCGGAGAGGTTGTAGTGAGCCAAATCGTGTTTTCGTGGAGCCGGTTTGGGATCGGGTTCAGCAATCGGGGCGATTGTACGTGCGACAACGGGTGTGGTGGGAGTAACAGCCAACAATTCATCCAACATGGCTTCATCAAGTACACCAGTTTTCCCACTCGCCTTTGCGACTTCGATGAATGCATCAATCGAAGGCAGAGCTAGAAGTCTTTCCCGGACTGAGCGACCGGGTAGAAGCCCAGCTGCCATCACCTTTCGGTGGATTTCGGCCCATTCCGTGTCGCTCACAGGCTCCAACCCTAACACGGCCGTTCAAAGGCATTACTGAGGTCCAAATCGATGTTTTTTCGCCGCATTATTGAGTCGGCATGCCTAAGAACGCTCGCTTTTGCCGTCTAAGTGTGAGTGAGGAAGCCTCCATGCTCGCGGCTCGCCTCGTGCGGCGCCTGAAGAAGGAAGGGTGGAGCCTGTCTGTTGCTGAATCCTGCACTGGTGGGTTGCTAGCGAGTACCTTTACGGATATTTCTGGAGCATCCGATTGGTTCTCGCAGGGCTGGGTGACCTACTCTAACGATTCAAAAATCTCCCAGCTTGGAGTTTCGTTGAAGAAATTGGAGTCGCGTGGAGCCGTGAGTTACGAGGTTGCCTTGGGTATGGCACAGGGTGCACAAAGTGCTTCAGGGAGCGGTGTCAGTATTTCGATTACAGGCATTGCCGGGCCAACGGGTGGCAATGAAAACAAACCGGTTGGTACCGTGTATGTTGGAGTTTGTATCGGTGAAGCATATCTTGTTCGCAAGGGAGAATTTGGAGGTGCAGATCGCGCTTCAAACAAACATTCTTTCGTCATTTTTGCTATGCAGAAAGCCATTGAAGCTTGGGATACACATTTCACAAAAATCGAAGCGGTTCGCAACGCTGCTGAGTTCGATTCGAGTGGGAATGAGAATGTTGAATTGGATTTGCAAAAGGCACTGTCCTCGATTAATCCCGACATGGATACCTGGGAAGCCACCGATGGTTGGTCGGATGAAAAGGTCGCGAACACCCTTGAAGAACAAGACAAAGCAGCCCTCGGTGATGATGCCGAGTGGTTGGAAGAGCAATAGTGGGACCGACCAGATTTGAACTGGTGATATTCGCCTTGTAAGGGCGACGTCATAACCGCTAGACCACGGACCCGTGTTTGAGCGCGAGCGGTTGGAGATTATGAGGTAAACCCCACCGCAGCCTTTTGAGTGAGGAGGAAAAAGAAGGCATATGTCCGGCACCGGTGAGCGAACACGGCGCCTGATTGAGCGTTTGGAAAACGCTGAAATTCCAATCGATTCACATATTTCTGCCGCGATGCAGTCCGTGGAAATATCCGATTTCACCGATTATGATTTGGAACCATTCTGGTATGATCGTCCATTGGTGTTTCTTGAAACGAGCAAAGGCGGTGTCAAGACGATTTCCGCACCACATATGATTGCCACAATGCTTCATCATTTGGAACTAAGTCCGGGACAAGAAGTGTTGATTTTGGGGGCCAAGGGTGGATACATTGCCACCCTCATTGCGCATATTGTCGGTCCCGAAGGTGGAGTGGTCGTCGTAGATCCTTCTCGAGAAGTCGTTGATTACGTACGCGATAGATTGAATCCTGTTGCACAAACTCATACCGTTCGAGTTCGAAAAATGCGGCAACTGAATCATTGTCCTCCACAGTTACCCGAGCCATTGGATCGAGTGTTGGTGACCGGTTCTTTGGAAGAGTTGCCCCACTGGCTAACCTCGAGAATGTCGGACGGAGGATTCTCCATCGCTCCGATTGGAGGTCGGTACTCTCAGCATCTGATGAAACTTGAACGTGTAGGGACAGACTGGTTGGAAACCAATCTCGGAGGTGTCTTGTTTGGCCCCGTAGACATTGCGGATACGGAACCTGAGCCCCTTTCTGCACAGACTTTGGCAGAATTACTACGTGAGAGTGCCATCCTTGGGCAAGAGGTTGGCATCATTGATAACGAGACGATTGAACGACTGAACAACTTAGCGACTTCATTGGAATCTTTACCTGATGATTTGCAATCATTACCCGAACCGAGTGGGTTGGAGGATGAACCCCCATGGGCATTTGATTCAGAGATGTGGTTAGATGAGGCCCATCCTGTTGCCGATTTATTGAGTTCCGAAATGGATTGGTTGAGTGATGTATGGCCGATTCTAATCACACTCGTCGATATTCGCTTGTTGCAACCTGGTCATCCAGATGCGGATGAACAAGATGGTCAAGTGGGCGGCTTTGGTCGACACGGCGACCTTGTCCCGTGAACCCTATACACAAGATTCACGTCCCTGAGATGAGACCGATGCTGCAACTGGAACTCGAACGGCTCAAGCACAAGGATGTGCGGCAGCGCAGGATGGCCGTTCGTCGTTTGTTTGAACAGAACGATTCCGCAGCCTTGTCCGCGTTTCTAGATCTTCTTGACTCCGATGACGAATGGTTTGTCGATAAAGCGGTAGATGCTATACGCAAATGGGTTGATGCAGAGCATCGCAAAGTGGTGGTCCAACTTTCAATTCGAAAAGAAGAGAGGCTTCGATTGCTCGCGGCTGAAATCGCACCTCGTCTAGGCAGTGAGTCACTTCCGATTTTGTCAACGCTTTGTACCGATCAAAAAGATGCCGTTCGTCGCGAGGCTTGGCGTTCTAGACTCGCAGTCGATTCGGGTACGATTCCAGTGGCGATCGAAAGTGAAGACCATGTTGTTCGAAAGATGGCGATTTCGAACTCAGGAGATTTTGAATTTCTTGAGAATATGCTTCAAGACCCTCATCCTCGAGTCCGTGAAGCCGCATTAGACCAAATGGTTCAGGTTGGACACATCCCTTCGACATTGGATGGGGTTCAAGATCAGCGTCTGCGGCAGAAATGGGCTAAACTGAAGTTGCCTGAGATGATTGCATCGAACGATGAGACATCGATATCCAAACTTTGTCACAATCCAACTGCCTCGATGCGGAAAATCATCGCAGAAAATTTGGATCAAGTGGATTGGTTTGATTGGTCATTGTTCATCGATGTGGTCAAGCAGAGTGAAGATTCGCTTCTACTTCCGCGGTTGTTACGCTCAAAACGTGGCCCAATTGCTGATGAGTTGCGTCTTGAGCTCCTCAATGAAGCTGAGGACATGGCACGAGTTCGTGTATTGGAACATCTACATGGACGTGAAGTTTCGACTCCCATCGTATCTTTGTTACCAACATTGAGTGAAGACGATAACCCTCTGGTCGCTCAAGTCGCATTGAGCCTGATGAATGATTTAGCAACGTTGGGGTCGGAAGTATGAGATTGTTGCTGGGCAGCGGAGGTTTGCGAACACCCGAACGTCAACAGATCTATTTCGACGAGATGGGCTCGATTTTCGCTGGTTGTGAAGAAGTCGTATTCATCCCCTATGCTTCCTATGATCATGCCGGCTACACCACACGACTGGCTGAATTTTCTGCACCAAGTGGTGTATCTCTGAGGAACATTGACGACTACGAAAACCCGATATCTGCGATTGAAGAAGCCAAAGGTCTCTATGTGGGTGGAGGCAATACATTCCTGTTAACCAAAAAATTGCATGAGAATGCTTTGATTGATGTGGTCCGATCCCGTGTTCGAGATGGAATGCCCTACATGGGAGTTAGTGCGGGATCAAACGTAGCCTGTCCGACGATGCAAACGACCAATGACATGCCGATCGTTCAACCCGCTTCTTTCGAAACCTTTGATTTGATACCTTTCCAAATCAATGCGCACTACCATGACGGCAACATCTGGCTGAAAGAGGGAAATCAGTTTGAACCGCATTTCGGAGAAACTCGTGCGCAGCGTATTCAGGAATTTCATGAACACAATGAGCGCCCCGTCATTGGCCTGTGGGAGGGCGCATTCTTGCGTTGGCAAGACGATACAGGCGTCTTGGTGGGTGGGGATGCAACCGTGTTCCATCCCGGTGAGGCACCTGTGACCCATTTGCCTGGGTCCGAATTCAATGATGAGTTATTCATACATCATCGCTGATGGCTCGAGCGATAACCAGTCTCTGAACTTCTTGAGTTCCTTCGTAGATTTGCGTGATCTTTGCATCTCTAAAGAATCGCTCAACTGGGAAATCAGTGGTGTAACCGTAACCTCCCAATACTTGGATTGCGCGCTCTGCAACCCACATTGCTGTATCTCCTGCAAACAACTTCGCCATGCTGGCCTCCTTTGTGTGTCGATGGCTGCCTTCTTGGTAGTGCTGTTCCTTGGCCCATGCGGCTTTGTAAACCATCAATCGAGCGGCTTCCACTTGCGTGGCCATGTCTGCGAGGTAAGCAGTAATCATTTGGTGACGGGCGATGGGGACACCGAAGGCTTCTCGCTCATGGGCATACTTGAGGGCCGACTCATACGCTCCCTGAGCGATTCCCAGACCTTGTGCAGCGATTCCAATTCGTGAATTATCCAGCGCATTCATGGCGATTGGGAATCCCTTTCCGGGTTGCTTTAGGACATTCTCTACAGGAACCTTGCAGTTTTCTAAAACCAATGTACAGGTGTCACTACTTCGAATTCCGAGCTTGTCTTCTTTCTTTCCAACGGTAAATCCTTCGAAATCCTTCTCGACGATGAATGCAGTTGTACCACCGTGTCTCTTGACTCCATAATCGGGGTGGTCAACATCCTTGGCGAATAAAACATAGATGTCCGCACTTGCACCGTTTGTCACCCACATCTTTTCTCCAGTTAGGAGATAATGCGTTCCATCCTCCGAGAGTTTGGCTTTACATGTCATTGCTGCCGCATCCGTACCTGCACCCGCTTCAGACAGAGAATAGGCGCCAACTTTGTCATTTGCAAGCATTGGCAAATATTTGGATTTCTGCTCTTCAGTTCCATGAATTACAATGGTCTTGGCGCAGAGTCCAACGTGAACACAGAAGAATACCGCAAAGGAAGGATCGACTCGAGCCAACTCTTCAACGATGATGGCTTCAGTGATATCGTCTAATGGAACTCCTCCATAATCCTCGGGAATTGTGCAGGATTGGAGACCATACTCGATGAACTGAGTCCATTCTTCTAGAGGGGGCTGCTGGGCTTTGTCTCGAGCCAAGCAAGTGGGTGCAAGCACCTCTTGTGCAAAGTCTCGAACCATATCACGTATCATGCTCTGTTCTTCTGTTTCTTGGAAATGCATTCCGCTTCCTCACATTTCCCACCCGTCTCATGTAGATAATAAATGCGTGTACGCATCCCCCGTCCTACGGACGGGAATTCAAAAATTTCACAGCGATTTGTTGAAATATATGCGGGTATCGCAGCGCATCAGGTGAGTCAAATGTCGGAAGAATTTCTTGAATTCAGCATTCTATCTGATCGGAAGTACACACGCAACCATATTTGGATGCAAGTCGTGGATAAAGATGAAGGAACTTGGAAAATCGGTGCATCGGACCTCATCGTCCAAGAAATGGGTGATATCCTGCGTGTTTCTCTCGCAGTCTTGCCCAGTGATGCATTGGCTGATAACGCCGCCGCAGACAATGAATTCGATTTCGCCGATGTCGCTGAAGAATTCAGTGAAGGTGACATCCTGTTTTCACTACGCTCCGCCGATGGTCGGGAAACCTTCGCGTCGCCGTGCGCGGGCAAGGTTCTCGAAGTCAACAATGAGTTGGAGGCGACACCCGATTTGGTGACTGATGATACCTACTCAGAAGGTTGGATTCTGCTCATCGCTCCACATCACTTTGATGAAGATCAATTGCTGACAGCGGACGAGTACATTGAATCACTCAGTGAGTAATCAAGGCCACGAAACTTCGGGCCAATCTTCGGGATTGCTCGTTTGCCAATCGATGATTCCGAGCCACGCCAAAACCTCTGTGTCCGTAGAAAGATCCTGGTCGATTTGCAACCTAAACAACCACTCTTTGAGTCGACCCAAACGACGACCAGAAGGTAAATCTGAGACATTAGAGAGTTGATGTCCGTCAACGATTGGTACAATTCCTCCCTTGGGTTTGGGTGTTTTCTTAATCAATATTCGAGCGGCATCTGCGGTTTTTCGATTTAATGCGGATTCGATGTCAAGGTGTGCATTGACATCTTCATCAATGCAAATTCTGTATCGTCTGCAAGATACCAAATCGTGGGGGAGATGCCCAATGATTCCGTGTAACTTCAGGACTCGTTTTCTCGTGTGATTTGGAATGGTCAGAATCCGCATGTCATGGTCGATTACACGCCATCGTGCAGCAGGAATATCTGATGATAAGAGGGTCAATCGACACACGACCACATCCTCCACAGATGTGGACAATTCATGTTGGGATTCAAGTTCTGCATCCCATCCAGGCAAGATACGACTCAACACTCCGTCAATTCGCATCCGTTCCAACACCTCAGGCGCTCGTTGACCCCCTAGGATTCGATTGAATTCCGACCAAATCCGCTCCTGTGATACCTTTTCCAGCATTTCTCCGCAAGTTTTCAGTGCGGATGCCAAATGCTCATCCGGCTCCCAAAAACCACGGCGTTCCTGATCCATGAATCGGTATGCTCGTAAGACACGCAAGCCATCTTCACCCAACCGCTCGGCAGCGTCGCCAACAGCAGATAAGCGCTTATTTTGCAAATCTGATTGGCCATGATAGGGGTCATGCAAGAGATTGCGGGCCAAGTCAATGGCCATTGCATTGATTGTGAAATCTCTACGGGAAAGGTCTTCGCTCAATGACTGACCAAATGTCACTTCGCGGGGCCGTCGTCCATCTCCATAACTTCCTTCACTTCGCAAAGTAGTGACCTCAAATTCGATGTCCGTATCAGCAATTCGAACCGTAATCGTTCCATATTGGGCTCCGGTTGGAATCGAACGTGGAAACAATGCTTCGACTTCGTCAGGGGTCATGGTTGTCGCGAGATCAAGATCTTTCCAGGGGTTCTCAAGCATGGCTTCACGAACAGAGCCACCGACCAACCAGATTCCACCCCCCGCAGTAGTCACTCGATTGCAAACCTCACGGAGCGCACTTGGGAGGGCGTTTTTCCATGAAATTTGAGCCTCAGTGAGTGGCTCACCTGGGCAATCTGCCAAGGTTCCCTCAAGCCACATGCCTTCGGCCATCAATCCGGTGCGGCGCCTTCTCAACATGATGCTATCGACGGGCAAAGGGATTAGAATGGGGATTCCTTGGGACAACTATGGACGTCGATTTGGTTCCTATCATGTGGCTGAAACCTCATGAAGAGGTCAAACCTCGAAATGTCGACACTCTACACGAGATGACGCTGCGTTGGAGTGCATATACGAAACCCCTTCTGGTTGATCGAGAGACTGGGACCATCCTCGATGGTCATCATCGATATCAGGTCGGGCTGAGAATTGGTTTGTCCCGTTTGCCAGTCATCAAAGTAGACTACATGGATGATGATGGAATCGAGTTGGATATTTGGCCTGGAAGTGGATTGCAATCTCTAACCAAACGAGAGGTCATCGACATGGCGCTTTCAGACAATGTGTTTCCGCCCAAGACCAGCCGTCATCGTTTCAGCGATCATTTGCCACCGATTGCAATTCCACTTGATTTGTTGAGGATAGAGGAATAATCATCCCTGATAATCCTCGTTCTGACCTTGCCCATCTTTCATGACAACGCTGTCTTGGATATTGTCTCCCAATTGTGCGATGTCAATCTTCACTTGCGGCTCATTCTTTTCCATGTATTGCTGTCGAATTCGACCTGCTTCATGGTACAATCCCGCTTTTTGATATGCTTGAGCCGCACCTTCCCAGTCTCTCGCAAGTTCAAGATTTCGGGCTTTCTTGTGCCAAGCTTCGACATCAGTACCTTGTTTTTCCAACGGATGGGGTTTACTTGGCTGAGAAACGGGTACGGGTGCTGGAGCCGGTTGGGCCACTGGCACTTGCTGCGGCACAACTTGGTGCACAACTTGTGGAGTCGGTTGTGGAGTCTGTGCAATGTAGAATACTTGGGTCTCAGCCTTCTTTTTTGCATCCTTACCTGATTGCACGATTAACAGACTGAGAAATCCAGATACACAACAGCAACCCCCTGCTCCGATTGAACCACTGTCGTCACAGTAGTCATAATCTTCCCACGAATCCATCGGGTCCTCATCACATCCATCGTCAACACCGTCCCCATCTGAATCCCGTCCTATGCTGGTATCTTCAGTGGGTACTGTGAACATGAGAACCGACATTAGCCAGAAGATGACGACCAAAATCCAGCCAAATGTGATCCGATTACTGCCAGCTGCCATGTTATCACCTACAACGTAATTCCACAATGTGGGCAGACCTGCCAACTCACCTGTATGTCAGCACCACAGGATGAACACGATGAACTTGGTGTTTGTTCAGGGGCAACTGTGGACTTACTGTCGTGGCCCTTCTGCGCGGACTGTTGTTCAAGGAAGGTTTGCATCACTTCGGGTGTCAATGCACCGCTTTCCGCGGCCATTTTCATCATTTCTCGTTGAATATCATCGGTCTGTTGCTGTCTGGTCAAGTTCGCTTCAGCCTCTTGTGCCATTCGTGCGCGTTTGTTGGCTTGGACCTGCTCAAATGCACTCATCGCGATGTCCATCTTCCGTTGTTTCCCATCCATCTCAATGTCTTGACGAGCTGCCATATCGCCGCGCTCAGCCGCCCATTCCGCTTCCTGCTTTCGTAGGTCGAGGAGTTGACTTTCGAGTGCGGCTTCGACTTGTCCGCGTGCTTTGGCTTTGGCAACATCAGCTTCCGCTTCGATTCGTGCCAAGGTCAAACTTTGTTGACGCTCAAGTGCGGCAAGTGAGGTTTCGTTAATGAGGTCGGCTCGAGCGGTCAGAACTTCGGTTTGTTGCCGGAAGGCCTGCAACTTTTCCAAGTCGGTTTCGTTTACAACCGCAAAGGCTCGCAGCATGGTGATTCCATATTGATCGAATGAACCCCGCATTTCGGCTCGGACGCCCATCTCAATCATATCACCAAAATCAGTAGACCGTACGGCGTTAATATCGGCCTGTTTTGCAAGAAGCGGTACAACCACTCGACTCATGATTTCAGTCCCATACATGTTTGCAAAGAACCCGCGAGTTAATTCACGTCCACTGTTGGCAAATATATTGATCAACTTCGGAACATCATCTCTCTGAATTTGCAATCGCAAATTGAGCATACCGTTGACTTTCGCACCGTCTGCAGTAGCTCCTTCCATCTTGACGAGTAAGTCAAACGGTCCTGTCATGGCGAAAATGAGTTTGTGGTCGCTTGAACCCACGCCCAATTTACTGCCTAACCATCGAGTAAATCCGCCGACATAATTCTTCAGAACGGTCTCAGACAAGATGTCCTGAATTTTTCCATCCGCCATGATTGCACATGTTTCATTCGGCTTGAGGATGATGTTCTTCGCCGACCATGATTGAATTGAACCTGAATCGATCATCCTTGCGATGACTTCAGGGCTTTCTCTCCATCTGTGTGTTGCCATATTTTTACCTCCTACTGGATTTTCTTGAGAACGGCTCTTCGTTCGCTAAAGTGTCCGCGAACACTACTGACCAATTGTCTGGTTTCGCGAACGGCTTTCATGACCTCGCCTTCGACAGCTGCTGCCTGTTCCAAATCATTGCTTCGATTGACGGCTTTGACCAACATGGTCAATGTCTCATGATCATGCTTGATGAGTTTACCAAGGACCTTCTTTGATGCCGTGGCCTGTTTGCTGAAAAACGGATGTTCTCCACCGGTTTCCCCCAAGTTGACATCGTTGCGCAACGCATCAATTTCTTCAATCGTAGATTGGCAAGCCTTGGCCAATCTCACGTTTCCATCTCTGTAGGCGTCATCATGCACATTTTCCACATGTGTACGAACTCGATCTGCACATCGAAGGATTTCCTCCTTCACTGCGACGTCGGTTTCTCGACGTTTGTCACGTTGGTAGGCACCATATCCACCCACAATCAGGCCTAGTGCTCGTACGTAGGTCAAAGTATCCGCGGGGTTGCCGATTGCCATGTTACCACCCGCAGGGTGGCTCACTACATTCTTGATTCCTTCGCAGGGATGTTTAGTCCTCTAGGTTATTTTTTTCAGCCAATTGTAAAACCCTGTCAGCAAAAATTTCAGCTTCAGTTTTGTTGTGAGAAACCAAAATTGCTGGACATTTTCTCGACTTTAAAATCGCTCTTGTGTCTTCGATAAGTCTTCTTGACATGTCCTCATCTATTGCACTAAAAGGTTCATCCAAGAGAAGAACAACTGGATTTGCTAACAATGCTCTTGCAAGGGCAACTCGTTGACTCTCTCCTCCTGATAGATTTTCCACAGAACGATTTTCAAAACCCGATAAATCCACCTCCTCTAGTGCCTTTTGATGGCCATCCTTAGATGACAACGACAAATTCCCGGATACAGAAAGATGTGGATACAGTACAGGTCTTTGGAAAATCATCCCAATGTTTCGTTCTTCTGCTCGAAAATCTGTGATGTCAGTTCCATTTAGAACAATTCTACCAGAGTCAAGTTTCTCCAATCCACAAATACATCTGAGGAGGGTTGTTTTTCCGCAACCCGATGGGCCGGTAATCGCTAGAATCTCCCCTGGTTCAAGGTGTATGTCTAAATCTTTGAAGAGTATTTTGTCAAATGATTTTCCGATACCTTGACACTCCAACATCAAAACATACCTCCTTGCTTGTTATTTCTGAATCTTTCAGCCAGTAAAAAAAGTAGTATCGTCATGAGCATCAATACGGTTGCTACTGCGTTTGAGGCAGGTATAGTGAACGGATCTTTCATCGGTTTTGCCCGAAGTGAATCTATCAGAAGGGGCAATGTCACCCAGTCGGAATTGCGCGCAACAACATACGATGCTCCGAATTCACCCAAAGACATGGCTAAAATGAAAATTGTTGAAATGATG
>DAHO01000007.1 GCA_002498455.1 Euryarchaeota archaeon UBA602 | reverse complement strand
TCAGGCTCAGGCTCAGGCTCTGACTCCGGTTCGGGTTTGGCTTCAATCGATGCCATCCCTGTGGGGGTTTCAACCGCGGCTTTGGTCACCGGACCTCCAGTCAGTGAAGACAAACTGGAAACATCCCCACCTGAATTCGAGGCCCGCAGGACACCGTTGATTTGTTGGTGTAGAGCCAAGAACCGAACTTTGTTTCCAGATACATCTTGCATCCAAGACTCAAAATTCGCCAAGTATTGATCCAATTCTTGCAAACCACCGCAAGTGTGTCCGATGGCGAGCATTTTCAGCAAACGGAAAGGATCGTTGAATGCATCAAGTGCATCTTTTTCGGTGGTAGCCAAACCTGGATCTGGACCTCCGGGGTTGCCCATTGAGTCTTCCATTCCCATGAAATTTCGAATCGGATCAGTCCAAGATAGGAGGCCGAAAGGACCCGAAAGAAGCCAATAGATTTCGCCGGCTTCAACCTGCAGGCGAGATGCGGCGGTATCAAAATCAAAATTGGCCTGTTTGAGCAATAAATCGCTGGTAATCGACAAGAACTCGCCAAGACCGTTCAATCGATCTGTTTCTGCCAATCGATTAATCAGTTCACTTGAATCAGTGATTCCAAAATAAGCCGAGGTTTCGTCAACCTCAATTCCTTGGGGGAGAATGGCACCTTCCAGTTCCTCATCAGCCATGTCGTCCGCCTGTACCTCGCGGAACGCGGACCGTTGAATAGGTTGACGCCGTCTTCGACGGCGTATGCAAGTTCACGTTTCAGGGCTTGGATTGATCGAGAATGAACTTTGATTGCTTTACATTCCAACCTTCGGATTGCAAACGTGCGAGAACACTCTGTTCTGAATCCCCCACGATGAGACGCTCCTTTGCAGCAGCAACGGCAGCATCGTAATCAGATTTTTCATCCGCACCAAATAGATCATCAAACGATGTACTGGAGCGTCGTCTTCGCGATTGTTTGGGTTCAGTTGTGCTACGACGAGTCTTGCGAGCGCGAGGAGCAGCATCTGAGACGGAGCCCGTACTGGTTTTGCGAGTCTTGCGTACAGCCGGTTGAGTAGATGTTCCAGTACCTGCTGTACGACGCGTCTTTCGAACAGGCTTCTCAGGTTCAGCCACGGTTGGTTTTGCGGGACTACTCGGTCGCATTCCAGCACCGGGTCGACGAGTGGTTCTGGAAGGACCGCTGGGGCGCGAGGAGGAGGGAGGCGCTGTGGATTGCGAACGCATCGGTGGGCCACGACTCTGTGTGGTCGGACCTCGGCTATTGGCACCCATGGGAGCGCGAGAAGGAGGGCCGCGTGGAGGCTGCTGCGGAGTGCTGCTTTGGGGCGTAGAGAATGAACGAGTCGGTGCTGGAGATGCGGATGTAGAGACTCCACCGAATGGACTCCAATCATCCTCGTCATCGTCATCATCATAGAAATCATCGTCATCGTCGTCCCAATCGATTTGACCTCCTCGAATACGACGGATGACCAACATGATTAGTAGAAGGCCAAAGATGACACCCAATCCAATCCCAACATATTGCATCATACCACCCATCGAGGACCCTTCATCGTCTTCAAGCTGGGCTGGCGTACATCCAGTATCTCGGTTGACAATGTTCCAGTCATCAGCAGGTGTACCTGGGCATTGATCGACATCGTCAGAGACGCCATCATCATCGGTATCCAGTTGGTAGGCTGCACAACCCTCTGAATTCACAGTAGAGTTGGTGATGGTGCCTTGACATTGATCCAAGTTATTGAACACCCCATCGTTGTCCTCATCGGGTGCTGGACATCCATTTTCATGAGGGCCATCCCCGTCCACATCTGCGATTCCGGGCTGACCGATGCACTGATCTCCCATCGTTCCCGAGCGGTTATCACCGAACCCATCGTCATCGGCATCGACCCATTGCGTGGATTCTTCTTGGTCCCAATCGATTGAATCTGCCCAACCATCTCCATCAGAATCCGCACAACCCAGGATTACTCCGGCACCTGTCCCTGCCCATGCAGAGTTGTCAGATGTACCCGATTCTTCCGGACAGTAATCTGGATTTGTAGCATTGGCGAACCATTGGCCAACTGTGCCTTCACGGGTTGCATTCCACGAGCCATCGGCCCAATTGTCACCAAATCCATCTCCATCGGAATCTTGCCACTGTGTCGGTTCAGAGGGGAAGTCATCCACAGCATCTTCGAATCCATCATTGTCGGTATCTGCCCCAACGACGATGCATCCATCAGAAGTGACGGTTGCACCCGATGTTGTATCAGGACATAGGTCCAAATCATCGGTGATACCGTCCCCATCGGTGTCCCGCTGGGAAGGTGCACATCCATTTTCATCGACATCGTCGTAATCCGCTGAATCTGTATTTGGACACAAGTCTAGAAGATCGGCATTTTCATCGACATCATTGACTCCATCACCATCGGAATCAATGTCGGTTTGCGACATCGAACAACCCACTTCATTGACCACTTCACCGAGAGGTGTGTTCGGACAAATATCGATATCATCAGTCACGGTGTCTTGATCGGTATCCAATTGGGATGGAGCGCAACCATCCGAATTGACACTCTCTCCTTCTGGTGAATCTGGACAAAGGTCGTCCTCATCAGCAATATTGTCTCCATCCTCATCGCCAACAGGCATTGGGCATCCCGGACCGGGAACACCGAGCAAAGCACCTGCAACTTCTGGGCAACGATCCCAATCACCGAATGGATTCTCACCGAAGCCATCTCCGTCCTGATCTCTCCACTGCTGTGGATTATCCGGAAGCGCGTCTCCTTGCTCATTTTCTCGAAGGCCCGTCTCAGAATTGACGTCGTAAGTGTAGAGGTTGGAATGGCCATCACCATCAGAATCTGTGCATCCCTTCTTGTCTACGGTTGAATTGCCCCAAATATTTGGACAATCGTCCGCATTGTTGCCATCTGGATTGTCTCCGTATCCATCTTCGTCAGTGTCCTCATATTGCGTGGGATCAAGTGGGAAGGCATCGCGGTTCCAAGCCCCCTGTGAATTGTTGTCACCATATCCATCACCATCACGGTCACCCCATTGCTCGTCACAACGATCCCCACAGATATTTTCGGCAGAGGTGTCGTCTTCTCCCCATGGATACAGGTCAGCACAGTGCTCTCCCGCTGCACGAGTATTGCCCTCATCATCAACCCATGAATTGTAACATCGAGTAGCGTTGTAGGTCCAACCGTATGGTCGGGATGATGTGGGTGGTTCTGGGTCAGACCAGCCGTCACCGTCACTGTCGAGGCATCCGCCTCGATCGTAAATGGAGTGACCCTCAAATCCTGGACACTTGTCTCCAGTGGGTGCACTCGAGTTGTCACCCCAACCATCACCATCTGCATCGACCCACTGTTGTGGATCCAATGGGAATTCATCCGATTCCGCGTTCTGGCCACAGCAATCTGGGCCGTGGTTGTCGTATCGTCCATCTCCATCGGTGTCAATCGCTTGCATCCAATTGGTTGGATGACGGTCTCCATCCCAGCCGGGTTCTCCCGACGGGTCGGACCAGCCGTCACCGTCCGTATCTGGGCATCCGATGGTGTCTCGCCAAGATTTCCCGCTGTTGGCACAATCATCGATGGAGTTGGCAAAACCATCACCATCGATATCTCCGCAGCCATGATGTCCATACTCGCTGTAACCCTCGATCGAAGGACACTTGTCCGCGCTCGGTCCGTTCGGATTATCTCCAAATCCATCGCCATCTCCGTCATCCCATTGACCCCCTAAGTTGGGCAACTCATCGATGTGATTGGGGATGAAATCACGATCGGTATCGATGAGACGACGCTGAATGAACAAGTCGCCACTGTTCGAAGCGGGGACGGAAAACAGTAGATGCCAAGTCCCATTGTCTTCAACAACAACGTCCATTGGGAATTGAGTGGTTGGATAATTTCCTGAAGTTGACGTACCCATCAACTGAATTGGATTTCGAGAAATGGTGTGATGACCCGGTTCAAGATAATCTGTAACAATCCCATTGCTGGTAGAACAGATGTATCGCTCTGAAGTTGTTGAATCAGCTGTTCTCTCAAATGTCGAGTGAGAATCTGCGACAATCACAACCAAATCGGGGTCTGAGCATGAGATTCGGATCTCTCGAACTGAGTTCGACTGTCCTGAATCATCAGCCACCACATAGAAACCATTCCAATCTCCAACTTCCTCTTCAGTTGGAATCAAAATTCCATTCGAGGTGAAATGAGCCCTACCGCTTTGGTCGCTCGATTCTTGGAGATTAAACCCAGTGGAAACAGTCCCATCGTCATTGAATCTGTGTTGCCAAATGGACTGATTGTCTTCAAACAAAATCTCTAAGTTTCCATCCGCATTTTGCCTGAAGATTGCCCTGCCCGTTTCATCAGTCGCGTTTGAGATAACAGTCATTGACGAAGAAGACCAATCCTCTCCCGTACCATTGTGCCATTCTGTGACCAAACCAGAGGTGTTGTGTCTGTACATCAACACAATGCTATCATTTTCCGCCATGATCGCACCGAATTGACTTCCATTCGCTTCGGTGGCCAATATCGACTGATCCCATGTCGAACCATTTTGAATGGCAAGATGAATTTCATCAAGGTCTGAGTCTCGCCAAACGATGTGTGGGGTTGAAGTTGAATCAAACAACAACTCGATGCTTTGCTCAATGTATGCACCTGAAGCGACAATATCAGACTCAAAACCAGACGCATAGGTATTGCCTGCTTGGAGTCCGGTTTGATTGGTATACACTACGTGTTGTGTCCCACTCGAGACGGTTGAAGAATGTGCAATCGCTGAGTGTCCTGATGAAGGAATCGCGATGCTACCATAGTGGTCACCCACAGGGAATAGCGAATCAGTTTCAACAAAAGTTCCCCCTTCAGGGCGTATGAAATTGACAATGGGGGCGGTTTGAGCCGAGTTAACCCCATCGGCTGCAAAGATGGGTTGGCCTGCAGGATTCACCGCCATCGCTGCGTCACGATAGCTACCAGCGAGGTGAGTCACACCCCAAGGATCCGCAGAGGTTTGCAATTCATTTGGACGCTCAAGGTGATAGAAGGAATTCCCATACTCGTCCAATAGCAAATGCGTTCGACCCTGCGCATCAACCGACAAATCGATGCCTTC
>DAHO01000046.1 GCA_002498455.1 Euryarchaeota archaeon UBA602 | reverse complement strand
ATCATTTTCTCCCAACCCGGTGATGATTCAGCGATTCGCTTTGTTTGGGGAGAAGATACGGGAAGTGCGCTCCGTGCGAACTTGCCCTTGGTCACCATCGAAATGCCGAATGCTCTTGTGGTTGGTGAGGAAGTCTACTTCCCCATCATCCTAAAGTCGGGCTTCGGAGAGCGAATGTGGTCCTCCTTAGAGGACTTTGAATTCCGTGTTGGAAGCATGGTCCTCAGCGATGTGCGCTCACCGAGTATCGTTTCAGGAGGGGTTGAGGTACCGTTTGTTTGGAATCCAGGTTCCAATCCAGTGGATGGAAGTTATCAGGTCAACCTCTCAATCTGGCTCAACCAAGGTGATGTGCCCTTAACCACGGGTCGCTCTCATTCGATTGTGTTTGAAGAAGGTGGTGGGACGCAAAATTATCAGTTCGGAGAACCGGCGCGTAGTGTCAGTAGTCGACTTGACGTCGATATTGATGTGAAGTATGACGGTTCCTCAGTCACCCGAACGGTTGAATTTGTGATCGAAGGTTCGATGGCATCTTGGTTGCGATGGGGCATGGATAATATTGGCAATTCAACACTTCCCTCTGATCACTTGTTCAAGCAAGTACAGGGTTCCGTGGCTCAGGATTTGCGACAAAATGGCAAGGTCGATGGTGCAGAAAAAGATGCATTGACCGGACACATCGACAGCAGCACAAGGAACCTTGAGTACTTCTTGGGCAATGCGGGCCTTGCTCTCAATCCAGATGGTTTGTTCGAGGGTGACTTGTTTGATATGAACCCCGAAATTGAAATTGATTTGATGGGTGTTTCAGGAATTGATGATGCTCCGATTCGAATCCGCATTGACGTCGAGTTGGCTCTAACCGGAGAAGAGCAGTTGTTGCTGATCTCTGATTTCATCCGCCCTCAATTGGGCAATGGTATCTGGGTGATGAATGGGCAACCTAGCGTTGGTTTAGAGGTGACCATGACGGCAGGTACGTTCTCCGGTATCTACTCGGTCAGCAAAGAAGATTTGCCAGAAGAAATGAAAGTGACACATTACAGGGCAGGCATCTTTGAGGTTGTAAAAATCAATGCAGAGGGGCTTTCTGATGAGCAAAAATTTGAGGTCGAGTATGTGGTTGCTGGCAATGCATTGTTTTCACCACTGATTACGCTAATTGCTACTGTACTGCTCTTGTTTGTGACTCTAATCCTCGGTTTGCGATTAACACGAATGCGTTCGCGCTCAATTGTAGTGACTGCATCCATCCTGTTCACCGGAATGATGGGTTATGTCTACGTCTTGTCAGCTCTACCGCCGACCTTTGTCATGGGAATTGCAGCTGCATGTACCGTGGCGATGATGCCTTTGGCGTTGATCTCACCAAGGAGAATGGATTGGACCATGAGTGAAGAATCACTTGACGACGACTATCAACGTGCACTAAATCGAAAGATTCCAACAGTCGAATGTCCTGCATGTGGCACATCAAATCCTGTCGAGACCGATACGCGACCTGTCCGAATTCCTTGTGGGGGCTGTGGGCGAAACCTACGAATCGAGGCCTAAGGCAACTGACCGGTACGAAGTAAATGGTCAATCGTATCACTGGCTTGGAGACGACGTCCAGTCGGTTCATCCTTCCAAGTTTGACAAAATGCCGTCAATTGACTGGCCATATCACGCTCCCAACCAACCGTCAGAATTCGATGCCAACCCAACTCCTCAAATCGTGCAGTGGAAGGTGTTTCGGAGTCCAGTAAAGATTTGAGAAGATGGGAAATGGATTGGGCCCGACCCTCCAAATCCAATTGACCCCACCGATCACGAATGGCTCCCAAAGCAGCCATCTCGATTCCAGGCATGCTATCGGGATTCACATCGGGGACTTCTGGTAATGGAACAACGCGGATGAGTCCCTCGCTCGACAGGTAATCGCGCAGAACCGTATACACCGGGTCATATGTGTGCTCCATCCCTTCAGACAACCAATTGCCAGCAAGTGCCCACGGTATCAACAAGCGTGTCATCGGACCCCCTGCTGATATTGAATGGCCAAGTGCTGCGCAAAGAGCAACGGTCGACATCACGCCTTTGCGTGCTTCACCGCTACTGCTCAATAAAGCGTCGACTTCGACCGGTGCAAGGTGGACGCAGAGTGGATTTGAAGAGATCGATGGTAGCTGAGAGGTCACATCAGAGCCAATCACAATGCAAGGCCCTTTGGTTGGTTCAGGAGTGTCTCGTAGCCTACGCTGATAGGGTATTCCGGCATCCAACAATGCAGCTTCAAGTAAAGCCGAAGCGAAGACCCCTTGTTCATTCAATGGCGCTGCAATCGTAATTGCAGCCTCTGCAGTTCGCAACTTGAGTGCGGCTTCGCGTAGTATTTTCGCGACGCTAGAAAAAGCCGGCAAATCGAGTAGAGACATGACTAGCGATTGCGGCTTGAATCCGCGGTTCAAAGACCTGACCACGGAACAAAGAGCATTACTCGACCATCAATCGGAGTTGCTCGCGCTTGTAAGCCCAACCCGAATCAAGTTGGCCTTCGTTAATGTAATACGTTGCAAGTCGGCGGATTTTACTCTCGGTCAACTCCAATTGGCGGGCATTGTGTCGATCCTTACGATTTGACTCAAGGTGGTCAATCAATCGGAGGGCACGACGCATGAGACTCATCATGTCCTCGGGATACTTTGGACTGATATCGTTCTCCGCTAGAACCTGTCCGATACGCTTGCCGAGTACGAGGCGTACATCAGGGACTGCATGTTGATCGCGAAGGATGGTGCCGATGGACGCCGTACTGTGACCCTCGGCAGCCAGTGACAAAATCAACTCAGTGACTTCCTTCTCGTCTGTGTTAGACCATTCTGGTGCGCTATCGACCATGGGTTTGGTCGAACCACTCTTACCGCGGCCTGGACTGTGCATACGAGCCATATTTGGTCACCTCGAGCGTCTCGCCGACCTGCTCCCCCTTCATAACCGCTCCGCTATGCAACAAATCCGATATTCCCCCCTACGGGGGGATAAACCGGGTTTTCAAGCCAAGTGAGCACTAGCATTCAATTGCGCCGAATCATCACTGTTGGAAGTACTGGCTGGCATAGGCGCGAGCTTGTTCTGCGGTGTAACCCATGCCAATCAATTGCTGCTCGTACGCTTGTTGTTCGGGACTGATTGCAGTCGCCCATGCTTGTTCTGTGGGATCGGAGTTTCCACCGCCTCGAAGCAGAACTGTTGCTCCCAGCACCACGACAATTAGCATGACCACCGAAGCAGCGATGATGATGTATAGCAAGGTGTTGGAGCCATCATCTGTTGTTCCTTCAGCATCGCCTGAATCCCCTGAATCTCCTGAACCATCGCCATTGCCGTCTCCAGATGTGATTGCACATCCAGTGTCATCGACTGACGTACCTGCCGGTGTTTCAGGACAGAGATCTGT
>DAHO01000004.1:35449-50764 GCA_002498455.1 Euryarchaeota archaeon UBA602 | reverse complement strand
AGCCCATCTCCATCATCGTCCAACTGATTTTGTGCGCATCCAGACGAATCGACCAATGTGTTTGCATCCGTACCTGGGCACAAATCGTCTCCATTCCAAATCCCGTCACCGTCATCATCGGGGAGAATGCTGCGTAAATCAAGACCGACTCGATCTCCAGACATCACTCGGGCGAAGGGGTCAAGTCTGACGAATCCAATTTCGTCGAAATTTTCCTGACCCGCCTCTGAAAGCATCCAATTGATGAAACCTCGAGCGGCATCAACAGAATCTTCTCTCATCGTCAAGTAGTAATCATCCTGGAATGGCCAATCATCATTCGAACTATTGGATACAGATGCATGAATCAAGGAGTCGCCGGCCAAGGTTGCATCTACCGCTCCGTGTGTCCAATTGTCAATGAGAGGGATGTTGTAAAGATTTGAAGCAATACCCGACCTCAATTCTGTAATCCCAATCGCTCCATCAAAACCATTGACACCGTTGATTATTTCACTGCGAGTTTCCTCAACCAATCGATAGCGATCGAAATCCTGCTCAAACCAATCATCAGGAAAGCTGCAGTGGTCACAGAACATGAATGCTTCAATCATTTGAGGGACGGAACGGTTCTCCCATCGGTGATACACATGTATCGGATCATCCGGACATGCAGAATGTAAATCACCCCATTCTTTGATACTGTCTCCATCGTCACTGGGCGCGATTGAAGACAAATCCATTCCCGGGTGAAATCCGTCGTTAATCAGGTCCGATATTGAGGCGCCAGAAAGCACCCATCGGACCTGGCCCATCGACAAACCACCCGTGTGTGATAAGCACTGTTCGGCAACCCCACTGGCTTTGACTGTCAATGTCGCAGGCATCCTGCCTACGGGCACATCGACCAATATGTCGCTACTTGAATCACAAGTTCGAAGACCGCTGGTTGTGTAATTGGCGAGAGGAGTGGTGATGGATTCGGCTGAAGTTGTTGCACCCGCGCCCATTAAAATTCCTTGAATCTGTCCGGCTTGATTGCATTGCATCTGAGTAATTGTGGTAATGGATGCGTTGTAGTGATTCGGGAGATAATCGCTATGATCTTCTCCGTATTCTGCAAATCGGCTTTCCATCAATTGTCCCGTCACGTCTCCACCCAGCCAAATGAATGCATCAGCGGAATAGAAGGTGTAGAAGGCACCATAGTATCGGCCCCCGAAATGGATTTTTGTTTCATCTGCCGACCAGGCCACATCACGAGCCCCTCGGCGGCCAGACGCACCGTTTCCACTGCCACCCGGGAAGTCACCAAAGTCAAACTCATTTGACCAGTCTGCTGTCGAATAAATCGATGTTCCTGACCCGCTGCTTGTGGCCAATACAAAGTGTGTCCCGGCTTCGTTAAAGGCAATACTGTAGACATCCGAACCTTGGTTTACCTCTGCCTCCATGGTCCCGTTTCCTGCATGGTAAACACGGAATCGATTGTCGTTTCCACCAGTGATAATCCATCGGCCATCAGGACTCCAATCTAAACCCAATACCACATTTGTATGATTGTGGGTATTGAAGAATTGCGTTCCATTCGAAGTCCAGTGAACTGAGAGTTCCTGACCATGGGTCACGGCAATCAATCGACCGTCGGGGCTGGGCACGATATTGTAAACATCGTCTTCACCAAATTCAATCACGCGTGTGGGTGACCATGAATGGGCATCGTATAGCGTGACATTTTTGTCCTTCCCACCAACATACAACTCCGTTCCATTCGGACTAAACGAGAGGGCGAAAGTATCGTCGTAATGGTGACTGGATAAGTTGGCTACATGCGTCACCATCAGGGCATTCCAATCCATTTCATAGACGTGAACGTTGGCCATGTTGTCACTTAATGAGTAGGCTGCAACAGCCAGTAAACTGCCATTGGGGGAAAAGTCTAGTGCCCTTGGATTTGAACCCATTGTGAACAATGATTGTACAATTTTTCCCGAGCTTCTGGCGATGTAAACATGATTGCCATCGTCAGCACCCAATGCGACCATTCCATTCGGTGCGACATCAACCGCTCGAACCATTTCTCCGCTATTCCCCCAACCTTGTGCAGTGTATTCACTCATGCCACCCGATTGTTCATCGGGGAAATCTGCATAGATGCTGCCGTAATCCCGTGAAGCTGAGGAGAAATCAGCAATTGATCCATCAACAGAATCAGGTACACCGTCTAAATCCGCGTCGGGACAGCCGAGTAATCCATTGGTAGATGAGCCTGCTGCGAACGGACAGTCGTCGATTGAGTCATCAAATCCATCATTGTCCCCATCCGCTGCATGGGCTGACGGTATCCAAATTGCGAGCGATGTAATCATGAGGATGGTCAGGAACAATGACATCCGCTTACGTTTGACCATGAAGCCACATCGTCAATCAGTGTTTGATGGTGTCGATTCCTTGGTTAAACGACTTCGTCGTCGTCAAAGAGGCCATCACCCCGTAAAAGATGTTCTAAATTGGAATCGTCCCAAGGATCATCTTGCGTCTGATTTCGCTTTCGGAATGACTGCAATACAGAGAGTAAAATCACGATTAGAGCTATTCCAGATAGATTGTGTAGCGACCCGGGTGTTTTCAATTGCTCACCGATGGTGGCTTCTGCAGCACTGAGATCTGTGTTGATTACGAATCGTTGACGATTGCCAGCGGCATCGGTCAACTCTACCGTTGCCGTCCATGTCCCAACACCTCCTTCTGCGATGAAAGTTTGAGGCTGTAAACCTTCAAATTCAGAACCTTGACCTGAGTCGGTATAGGCATCGACATCCGAATTTGAGAGTTCAATTGACCATGAAATGACATCATCACTCAAAATGGACAAATCAACTGAAACCACGCATTCCGCGAGCCGAGGTGTACCCCAAGCCGGCGCAGTCGGTTGCCGCTCACATTCAGTCATATTCCAAACAAGATTCGCAGACGGGGCAGTTTGGTCTAAGATGACTAGACGAGCATCGACCATTCGATTTCCGGCCAAATCAATCTGGTGAGTAACCATGGGCCAAACTCCTTCGCTCAGTGGTAGGCTGGCCTTGATGTTGAATGTCCCATCTTCCAAACAATTCGATTGACTGTAAAGACCACTTACATTGACATAAACCGGCAGACCCACTTCACAACGCCCCTCAACGTAGACCATTGACTCGTAAGTTGCATGACCAGGAGCTGGTGACTCAACAATCAATTCTGGAGCATCCAAATCCAAGAACACATTCAATTCGTAAACGAACGTTCGTTCGAGCGCTTCCAGATGGAATGAAAATTCATTGAGTCCCAAACTCAAATCAATTGGAATTACCACTGTGCCATTGACGACTTCATACTGCACCGCTTCAAGCGCTCCTGAACTGTGGTTGTGCCACCATTGATACGATTGATCAGGCCCCAATGTCAGTTCCGCCCATACACGAGTCGTGTTGACATGAGTGGCATTCCATGGAGCATCCAGTGTGGGCCAATAGGTCTCTTCAGGAAGATGAACCTCAATACAAGTCTGATTGGAATTTGGACCAGAAGCGCCTGTCGGCCATGCGCCTGCTAAATCTCGCGCATTCACACATATTGAGTGGTTGCCCGTTCGATTCAAGTCGAATTGAATGCTTTGGCTCCCATTCATCCAATTCGAATTGTTTTGTCCATATTGGCCTCCTGACCAAATGACAATTCCATCAACTTCAACCCATTGGAAACTTGTTTCACTGACATTCCACAGGATGTCTAAATGATGGTCGAAAAGGATTTCATTCACGGTTGGAGATTGGATGGTGACTTGCGGTGCAGTACGATCGATATGGATGGTTGCAGAATGGGTACCGGTATTGTTTGCCCAATCTGTAATTTGGAGTTCAAGTTCATAGATGGCATCAGGCCAATTCGTGAAATTAAACAGAAATCGATTTTCTTCCATCACCGGTCGATTTGAACCAAACGGCTCATCCCAAGGAGGAGCCGTATCGATTTGACATTGGTTTTCCATGAGTACACCCGATGGGGCAAACACACTCAAGCAAATTTCGTAACCATCAAACAAGCGGCTGACAATGACCTCTCCGAGATTGATGCTGTAAGGATTCGGTTCAACGGGAACATGTGCATCGCCCCACTCGAGTAAACGCATTGAATCGAAGGACAATTGAGGTGTAGGGCCCTCGTTTGAAAGCGCCCAAGGGTCGTACACCATACTCAGATTTGCATGGTTCCAATTCCCTGCAGCATCGACAGCTGTGAGGTTGAACTCATTCATGCCATGCCAAGACCAAGTGGAAGTATCCCACATGTTGGATTGACCTTGCTGACCTTGAGTGGATTGCCCCCATATGGTTGGTTGCAAACTTAACTCAAGATTTGCTCGACCATTAGAATCCACGATAATTTCAGTTCCATTCAGCCATAAAGTGGCTTCAGGGTCAGTCATTGCCCAAGTGTCGGATAAGGTTGATTGATTGGTGAAGGGCCTCCAATTGTGAATCGCTATCGGTGGGACAATATCATCGTGCTCAACGAGCAATTGTGCGTTATCGAGCCTGTTGGTCAAATCCAATGCGGCTCCTCGATACTCATGCCAGCGGTTATCACTGGGTAAACTCCAGTTGAGCCAAGCTGTGCGTAGAGTCAGATCGGTCCACAATGTAGACGTTGGTGGTAAATTGCCTGATGCCTGACTGGGATCCCACTGTGAATCGTTGGTCAAAATGAGACAGTCGACACTCACCCCGGATTCTCTTACCCACAAATCAATCGAGTGTCTACCCGGAGAAGTGATGTTGAACGACGCTCTTTGAACCCCGGAAATATTGTCGAATTCACTCACCCAATTCCAACCACTCGCATTGGTAGATATCCCATTTCCACCCAAAGGATGAATTTGCCCATTGACGCCCATGTGAATTGAATTTGCATCATCGCCATTCTGTTGGATTCGAAGCCAAACCCAGTAGATGCCTGCAGAATCAAACTCTACATCCCAAGACAGCCGAGAGCCCGAGGTCTGGTTTCCAGAATTGTATCCATCGGCATTGGTGGTCATGTATCCGGCTCCAAAATATCCGTGAGAATCATCTGCGAACTGCCAACTAGGGCCCTCACCCGAATGCAAATGCATCGGACTCTCAGCCTCGAGCGAGAGATTGCCATCGGCCAACGCGAAATGATTCCCAGGTTGATACAATCGATTGGCATTCCAATGCGTCCACAAACCCTCCAAGTCATCACGATTCTCTCCATCGATCATCGTAGCCTCAAAGGTCATGTCAGTGGGCAATTCACCATAATTCTGAGTATCGAAATCAAAATCCAATCCACTTAGGTTGAAACCCGTACCCTGATCGAATGCTAGCATCGAAATGTCGAGTGACTGATTTGTTCGAGTGCCATTCGGAAGCGAAAACGAAAGTTCCGGAGCAGGGTCTACGAGAGTGAACGAATAGGGCAAACGAATCAAACCACCGCTATCCAATGTCAAATCAACAAACCCTCCCCAGATGCCTGCGCTGGAGGGACGATTCCAAGTCAAATTCAATTCGAGAACTGTTTCTGGAATCGCACCCGCAAGAGCATTCGAGCCATTCGGATACAAGGTCTGAATCTCTGAATGGTTCAATGACACAAAGTCAGTAATGCCAAGATCATTGCCACCAATTTCAGTCCATCTTAGCCAGAATGTTGTATTTGAGGTGCGTAAGTCATACCCATGGACCACCGCCCAATACGTCCCCGATTGCCCTCCTGTGTAGGAAATCGATTCATCGCAATTGAAATTTCCCGAACTACCGACCTGCTCATTACCCCAATCCAATACACCATTTCCATTGGCATCACGGTAGAGGAATAAATCGAGATCAATGCCCGATTGATGGCAACCAATTTCCAACTCAATCAATTCATTTGAGTTTGCAGAAAATGCCCGGATGTACGATGATGATGTCACGTCGGCAGGGTCGTCTTGGTAAGCGGTTTCACTGGACAAATATTGAGGAATGGTGAAACCGTTTGCCGCGATATTGTCAATGTCCAAACCCATTGTCGAGCCAATCCGATGAGTTGAAACACCATTCTGCTGGGTCCAATCGGACAGAGTTGTGGTCAAACCAGAGTCCAAAGGTGTGATGTATCCTACACTAATGTTCAATGGATTGTCATTCGTATTGACTCCATGCATCGCCGAATGCAGTAGCATTTGTTTGGTCCCCGGCGAATCATCAGCGATGATGATTTCTCGACTCCCACCTCCGTTGGTATAATGCGCATACTTTCCGCCACCCTGATGCTGTCCAACAGATCCGGTTTCCATCACAACTGTACGTGGGCCGTATGCTGTAGGATCATCAAGATAGAATGGATGGTCGGCCTCACTCATCCAATGGACGTCGACATCGGTGTATGGATTGTCGGGCCAGTCAACATCAACCAATATCGATCCATTTCCTGAGAGAGCATTTGGCCAATCCATCGTCAGGAATTTCCAATCCCCTGATTCGGCCCTCCAACCCCATCGCTGGGCACCTTGCAGCCAGGTTTCATCGTACAGTGTTTGATTACTCAGATTTCCATCAGTCGGCAGAGGCGCTATCGAAAAAGGACCGCTAAATCCAACGTTCGTAATCACTGGCCATGACCAAGTACGCGTTGAATTGTTGGTAATCGCTTCAATTCTTAATCCATGTTGCTTGAGTCCACCACGTGCTGACAATGGCACATCAATGGTGACATTTACCATAGAGGTCGATTGTGCAGCGAGAGTCAAGTTTGAGGGTGCTGAAATCCAAGAATCATTCGCCGGGCCAAAAGCCGTCCAATCAAATTCGATGTAAAGTGGATCTTTGTTTGGGGCACGAATAAATTCCCGCCACAAGGCCACAATGAGACCATCTCCTTCCCAATTGTGTGGGTTGCCAACGCGAGCCTCAACTTGACCGGATTCGTAGACGTGTTCCGTAATCATCTCCAATTCAGTTGACTCGGTCCATTCCCCGTCATCGACATAGCTGTCATTATCAAAGTCTGAAGTCCAATTGCCATCATTGTCCGTGTCAGTCCAACGATAGATGCGTAGATGAATTCGATTTTCAGACTGTAAATTTTGATTGCCATCAAAACCCTCACCCTCCATCACGGCTCGTGCTCGAATCAGTGTTACTTCAGGTGGGAGGGATAAATTCGCATCGCCATGGATGTGTAGCGGAAAGGCCCAATCAGGACGTGATTGGTGACCATCCCAAGTCGCATTAGCGCCTTGATCTGTGCTGTTCCAAATCATGTGCTGACCAGCCAAAGGTACCAATTCAGACGGTGTCATTGAGATGTTCATTGGCTCTGGACCGGGATTGGATAAGGAAAGTTGCATGGTCTGATTTTGACCTGGAAGCAGGAAGTTCAGATTCCCATCCCGATGTGCACCTTCGTTTTCCCCCGTCATCCATGAAGCCGGACTCACCATCAGGGACCCTTCTCTACCATCGATAACATCGACTCCCCGACTCGCATTCATCCATCCGGCACCCTGAACCAATGGATCATACCCGCGATCGTCTGCGGTCGACATCACCAAATCGCGGAAAGTTTGGGAGTCGGGCCAAGCACCAGTGGCATTATTCCACGCCTGATACATGACTGCAGCCAAGCCTGCTGCAATGGGTGTGGATAGAGAGGTCCCACTCCAAGTCGTACGCGCATTGTTGGCATTGGTAACTTCATTTAGCGTACGATCGCCTGTAGCTGACCAACCCACAGCAACGATATCCGGATCTAAACGACTCACAGAGTTCGGGCCTCGGTTTGACCAAGAGGCCGATTCACCCCACGTGCTTCCCTTTGACGAAAAGGCTCCGACAGAAATCACACCGTGTGCACCACCGGGAGAGGCCGTAGTCCCATACCCGTGACCACCATTGCCAACAGCGACGAAATATGTCGTCTCTGGTGAGTGAACTCGAGTAAGCCAATCCAAATACAACGACCAATAATCTGCTCCGTCGTCATGAGCAGCAGAGTTGCCAAACGAGAATGAGCCAATTTGTCCTTGATCATGTGAGGTGCTAGCGTTACCATCGTATCCTTCTGATATGAATCGGAATGAATCCAGCCATGAACCACCCGCATACAGGTTTGACACCGCAATGAGTTCAGCACCAGGTGCCATTCCAAGAACTGCACCATTGCTGATGACTCCCTGAGCGGCCACAGCAGAGGCGCACAGAGTCCCATGGTTTCCACCGGCTTCTGAAGCATCATTCAGCATGAGCAAAATCAGGTCGCCGGCACCAGCAACCCGGTTTTGGTATCCATTTCTTGCGGCATAAATATCACCATAAGGCACACCATTGATACCATCTGAAATCCACCACAACAATCCGGCGCTTTGATCCCAAAGTCCGTCGCCGTTGGTGTCTCGGCCGTAGGTCGGATTGGATTGATTGACGGATGATTCATCGCCGAAGTCCCCGTCACGATCGATGTCAATAAGGATGGTATCGTATACACCTGCCACTTGGGTATCGATTACCAGAATGTGTACGTTTCCACCTGCGCGCTGAATCAAGCGGGAGTCTGAATGCTCACCAAAGTGATAGACTCCTGATACTGAAAGTGGAGCGCCATTGATATCCCAACCCTGATTGTCAAGAATGGAATCATTGTTCGTATCCACATCTACACTCGTGGTGTCGACCCACCAAGAGTTCCCGGCCGCCGGATACGCTAAACCATCGCGCTGCCAACGCACCAATGAAATCGGGTCATGCATAATCCCCCAACCATCGTATGGTGAATTTGGATCATCCAATACGGCTTGTGTTCCATTGAGATCTGGATGGGCGAAGTCGATGCCCGAGTCTGCGACAGCGACTCGGACTCCACTCCCGTTGTAACCCCGATCCCATGCATCAACAGCCCCATGGATTTGGCCACTCTTGACTGAATTCGGTTCACCGGGAAGTGCACCCACGGGCTCTGGTCCCGTTCGATCTTCAAAAACTGCAAAAACACCCTCGACACCAGCCAACTTGGGTACCAAGAATCCTGGCATTGTTACACGGCGATGCTCGACGATACCCGTGGATATGGATACATCTTGCAGGTTACCGGGCGCCTGTTCGGGTAACAAACCATGAGCGATTTGCCACGCATGTAATGCCCTCAAATCACGAGTCAGGACCATGGGTTCGGCAATCTCTTGTTCCGACCAATATTCCTGACTCGGCGAAAAAACTGTACTGGTGGGTATTTGGGACGCTGAGAAATCCCCAATTTCCGAATCTACAATGGCATTCGAGACGGATTGTGATTGATGGAAAAGTGGCGTATACGCCCCAATTACGAATAATAGTGCCAATCCTATCGAAAGCATTCCGCGGCGCATAGCGCCGCGAGGCAGGCCACCAATGATTGACTTTTCTCGTCGATGCGTTGGCGCACCGTTCAATAATCAAAGCCGCACCCGAGGGGTCGGAGTCCCGTTGTGTAGCGGTCCATCATCTCTGGTTTTGGTCCAGGGGACGGAGGTTCGAATCCTCCCGGGACTACCACTCACTCTCAATCGATTGAGCCATCAAGCAAATCAGGATACCCGTATTCAACAACGAGGCGATTGGCCGTTTTTCTGAAATTTCTGAGGTCACTTTCAGTTCGTGATTGATAAACATAAGACTGGAATGCCATATCCAATTTATCGCAGAGTTTGAGAAAACGAGCTTCTGCGGTCTCTCCTGCCTCGTATTCTAGATACAATTCTAGCATCCGCTCACCCTTTGGAAACCCTTTCGCCATATCCAACATTGCTTCGGTTTCAATTCGAACTTTCTCTTCAGGATCGACACCGTCGTGTGGGGTGATGTCCCCGATTCTGACTTCCGCGATATCGTGGCATATCGCCATCTCAAGCAGGCGAAGACGATCGAGATTGGGAGGACAAATTTGAATCGCCAAAAAGGCTACGCCCCAAGAATGATCGGCGACCGATTCAACATTGGTCAAACCACTGCGTTTCCACCCTGCTCGATCAACCTCTTTGAGACCAAGAACTTCAAGAAATGAATCACGATTTAATGAATCGTTATTCAAATTCATATTTACTCCTCAATGGGGTCCGAATTCTTCGACAAGTCTCGAGTGATATTCTTCTGGTGACTTTCCAATGTCCCCCCACCGATTTCCAGCAGTTTAGCGTCGCGCCACAAGCGCTCAACGACATACTCTCCTACGTATCCATAACCACCCATCACCTGAATGGCTCGATCTGCAATATTCTTGGCCGCAGTTGTCGCAAACAATTTGACACCATCTGAATCAAGACGCTGTCCTCCGGAATCCAAGTCGAGAACTCTCGAAGTTTCATAGACATAAGCTCGCATGGCACGATATTCGGCCCATGATTCTCCGATGTGGCGCTGCATTTGTCCAAACTCTTGAATGGGTTTGCCGAAGGCCTCGCGCTCTCCAGCATAACGAGACATGTCCGCCAGGCAACGGCGCGAAATACCGACGGCTTGAGCCGCCAAAGCAACCCGCTCTATCTCCAAATTACGCATCATGTGATGCATTGAACTGCCAGGCGCACCAACCAAATTTTCGGGAGGAACGATACAATCTTCAAACACCAATTCTGCAGTATTAGAGGCCCGCATTCCTAATTTGTCAATGATTTTCTGACCTGATTTGTAACCAGGCATTCCCTTCTCAATGATGAATGTAGAAATTTCCGGGCGGCCCCTTTCGGTGGTGCCTGTTCGAGCATACAACCAAACAATATCTGCAGGAGTCCCATCATCGTCGATGACCCCATTAGTGATCCACATCTTTCGGCCGTTGATACACCAATTTCCATCGTCCTGTAAGACTGCATTGGTAGTCATACCCAAGACGTCAGTACCGTAATCTGGTTCAGACATAGCCATACAGCCAATCAACTCACCAGAGCAAAGCCCAGGCAGATAGCGCTCTTTCTGAGCATCGGAACCATTGAATGCCAAGTTGTTGACCGTCAACTGTGAGTGGGCAAGGTACGCAAGACAAAACCCTGGGTCTGAATAAGACAACTCTTCGTTGACAATGGTAACAGCGGTCGCATCCATACCCGCACCTCCATATTCCTCATCAACTGTAATTCCTAGTAGTCCGTAATCGCCAAGCTTACGAAACAACTCAAGATTGAATTTTTCATCACGATCGAACTCCAGTGCTTGCGGTTCAACCTCTTCCTTCACGAAATCTCTAACCATCTCGCGAATCATCGCATGTTCCTCAGTTGGATTCGCAATATCGAAACTGCGCCAGTCGCCCATGATTACTCGACTGAGGCTCCGCTCATCAAAATTACCACAATGCCGTGAGAGATGCTCGTACCGGAATTCGAATCCGGGTCGATGGATTGAGAGTCCACCATGATGGGCCGCTACACCATACGAGCGTATGTCCGGCGACCGAATGCCCGTATATCAACAGAACGCTATGACGATACACAATTACATTCAGTTTCACGGTAGGTTGAATGTGAAAAACAGGTGACTGCGAGTCGATACAAGATTCACATTCATTTGCACCGACCTACTTTTCTTCATAGGCAATCCCACATTGCCCATCTCCATGCAACAACAAAAATTGCAACAAAACAACATGGTTACCTTTGCCTCACTCATGGCAACCAGGCGACCGCGAAACCCGAAAGATGGCGCATTGGTACACGCAAGCGGATTGGAAACCTCAGGTGCGTGGAGGCCACTTGTCAGAACCAATGCTTGGCAGCACGTCCACAGACGCAGTTTGGAGGCAAAGGCATGAGTCGAACCAAGCGCCTTCGAGAAGAAGTTCACAAATTCCTCGCAGAACGTGGACGAGCAAACACCGTAGAAGTCTTTGATCATCTCAACGAGAGATTCAGTTGGGGTGCAACAATGAATCAGGTGGGGAATATTCTCGCAAAAGATTCGAGATTTGAAAAAGTTGGTAGTGTACGAGATTTCTTCAGAGGAGCTCGATACAGTGTCTGTATCTGGTCCCTTTCCGGAAGACACTTGGGAGACTCAGGACCGACAAAAGCCACGGCGTAGACTCAAGTATTGTCTGCACAGGCCCATGACAATGGCCCATCCGATCTGGCAACTCCTACGTGGCGGCAACGCCCTTGTTGGAGCTTCGACCGTCGTCGTTGGCGCTGTGATGGTAAAGACCAACTTCACGACGATAGAATTCACCCTAGTGCTGCTGCATGCATGCTGTGTAGCGACATTCATGGGTGCTTGGAATGCATTCAATGACGTCTTTGACCACGAAGTAGATGCAAAAAATCATCCAGAGCGGCCAATACCCAGTGGTGCGCTGACACTGATTCAAGCAAAGGCAATCGGTAGAGCTTCATTTCTGCTTTCGATTGTCTCGTTACTTGCTGCAATGACGGTTGCGGCATTGTATTCTGAGAACTTGGCCTCATGGTTGCCTAGCATTGGCATTTGGTTTCTGGCATTCTTATTGATGTTCCATTACGAGATGGTCGTCCCCGCATCATTCATGCTCAAACACAAAGGATTGATGGGGAATCTTGCGGTATCTCTACTGGTTGGAATTGTCATCGTATTTGGTGCTGCAGCTGTCAACGGTATTGCAAATCCACTGGTCTGGATTGTAGCACTGGTGGCGATGCTGGTTAATGCCGCTCGTGAAATCGTCAAAGATATCGAGGATGAGGCGGGCGATATCGATCGAGAAACACTGCCCAAAGTCGTCGGTGCTGAGAGAGCTCGTGCCTTTGCTCAATTGTTAATCATCGCTTCATTCATTCCAATTGTTGCACCATATGCACGAGAGATGTTACCGATGGAGTATCTTCTGCTACAGTGCCCAGCAATGTTGGTCCTAATTTCAGTCAAGCCCAAACTCTATAGAGGCGAAGATTACTCGGCACAGAGGAGTCTTCGGATGGCAATGTTGCTCGGACTTTCGGGCTTCCTAGCCAGTGTACTAATCCCCCTTTAGTACAGTTCTTTGTAGGCGTGGAAAGCGGCTGGGTTACAGAGGTAAGTTAGGATTGACATTTGAGCCCACATTCGATTCTCCGCCTGGTCGAAAACAATACTGTTTGCGCTGTCAATGACAGCATCGGTGACTTCCTCACCCCGGTGTGCAGGCAAGCAGTGCATGAATCCATAGTCACTTTTCGCATGAGATACTAATGCCTCATTCACTTGGAACCCATCAAAATCAGACATTTTGTCGGTTAGATGTTCCTCACCCATACTGATGAATACATCTGTGTAAATGATGGATGCACCTTTGCAAGCCTTTACCGGATCATGAGTTTGCACCAATTTAGCACCCGACTTTTCAGCAAGCAAAGTAGCTCGTTCCACTACTTCCTTCGACGGTTCGTAACCCTTGGGAACAGCCCAGGTACAATCCACGCCTAACATCGCACAAGCAAGCATCAAGTCATGCAAAACATTGTTGCCATCACCGACCCAAGCGACACGCTCACCCTCAAGCGTGGGATTGCGCTCCATGATGGTCATCAAATCAGCCGCGGCCTGACAGGGATGATGTTCATCCGAAAGCGCATTGATAACGGGAACGGTAGCACTCTCAGCGAGAGTCGTGACCATGTCGTGTCCAAAACAGCGGTATGTGATACCATCCAAGAATCTTGAAAGAACCGCACCAGTGTCGGCAATGGACTCTGATTTACCCATCTGAATATCGCCTTTAAGCAACGTCAATGCCTGACCACCCAACTTGTGGATGCCAACCTCGAACGAAACACGAGTACGTGTACTGGGTTTCTCGTAAATGCATCCGATGCTTAGTTCATCAAGGGGTTTGAAATCATAATCTGTATCTGGATCTTGCTTGAATTGAATTGCCCACTGCAATATTTCTCGAAAATCTTCACCCAAATCATCAATTGCGAGTAAATGTTGAACTTCAGTCATTTGAACACCTAGTTTCTTTCTCCTTCGATATCTCCGGCAAATCCATCCCGGGTATCTGCCATGCCACCAAAGATGTTTTGAGCAAAGGATAGGATGTCTGCGAGGCCTTCTTCTTGTTCGCTTGACAGAGGGACTAAACCCGGTTGAATCTGTGCATTTTGCATCATTCGCAACTGTCCAATTGCGAATTCAGTGCGCTGGCCACCTGCTTCTTCAAAAAGAGCTGATTCAAGTAAATCCAAGTCTTCGCCCCATCCAAGGACTCGATCTAAATCTTCAGGCGGGAGCAAATCTGATTTGGAGAGGAAATTTGCTGTAGGGAGTCCCAATCGAAAGTGAACAATGTTTGACAATAGCATTTGAGAGACGAAACCGGATGCAGATTGTGAAAGCATCGGATCGAAGAGGAAAATCAAGGCGGCTTGCCCTTGTCCAAGAACCTCGACCATGTGTGAACTGGCTTCACGGAAAGCAAACAATTCGACTTGTCCAGGTGTATCGATGACCAATAAATCACCGGCTAGTCCTTCTAGTTCGTCTTGAATGTCATATGATTGAGCTGCGACCAAATCGGCTGCCAAAATTTGAGCACCATTAGGGCCCAAGTCATATTCTTCCATGACTTCATGCAGTGAAATCAAATCACGTACATCGAATTCAGGATCATAGTGAACGCGTTCCGCACCCGGATCAAGATTGATGGTTAGGCATTCGACTTCAAGGAATCGCGTCCAACGCTGGAATGCTGTCACAAGAGTGCTTTTCCCTGCACCTGCGGTTCCGACGACGAACAAAACGGGGGGCATACTACTATCGCTTACACTCACAATACGAGGCGTTTGACTGTGGTTCATCAACCCTCCGACACCTCAACGGTCCTATGGACCGGGCAATTTGCCTCGCAATAATGGTTATACCGCTTCCAACAACGTCGGGAGAATATCCCACGCCATTTGGAGGAATGAAAATGAGTGAAGAAAACGATGATGGAACCATGCCACCGCCACCGCCCGGACTACCACCAGCACCCCCTACCCCACCGGGTATTGAGCCCCCTGCACCTCCTGCTCCTCCTGGACTCACACCTCCTGTACCACCGGCTCCCCCTGGTTTGGAAGCTCCTGAAGCACCCCCAATGCCACCTTCCATGGATCCACCGGCTGCACCTCCAATGCCACCTTCCATGGATGATGACTCCGCTGCACCTCCTGAAGCACCCCCAGAACCTCCAATGATGGATGATTCTGGTGACTCTGATGACGATGATCTCGGCGACCCTCTTGATTTGCTAAGTGATTTGGGTGATGATGAGGATTCATCCGAGGAATTACCAGCACCTCCTGAGGCCCCACCGGCTCCACCCGATATG
>DAHO01000004.1:34881-35118 GCA_002498455.1 Euryarchaeota archaeon UBA602 | reverse complement strand
GATATGGATCTGATGCCCCCCGAGACACCACCGGATCCTCCTGAAGCACCACCGGTTCCTCCAGAAATGGATTTGACACCCCCTGAGGCACCACCGGCTCCCCCTGAGGCACCACCGGCTCCACCGGGTATGGATCTGATGCCCCCTGAGGCGCCGCCTGCTCCCCCTGAGGCACCACCAGCCCCTCCAGGAATGGATTTGACACCCCCTGAAGCCCCACCGGCTCCACCCGATATG
>DAHO01000004.1:0-34551 GCA_002498455.1 Euryarchaeota archaeon UBA602 | reverse complement strand
GATATGGATCTGATGCCCCCCGAGGCACCACCGGCTCCTCCTGAGGCACCACCGGCCCCTCCAGGAATGGATCTGACACCCCCTGAAGCCCCACCGGCTCCTCCGGGAATCGATTTGTTGGCACCGGTCGAGGATGATACGTCTGATGACGATGAAGGTGAAGATTCACCACCCCCTGCTTTGGATTTGAAGCCCATTGATACGTCTGAAACTGAGGAAGATACTTCCGAAATTCCAGTCGAATTGGATTTGGCTGGAGGAAAAATCCGTGATGCCGCTGATGTCGATGCAATTCCAGGACACAAACTCGTTGCAACTCTTGAAGAATCAGAAAACGCGACCCTGACTGCAGATGGCGAGGTTGTCAAACAGTCGGTAAAGGGATTGCTCACTCTGACAAATCCCAGCGATAAAGACCGGCTTTGGGACATCGATGTAATATTGGAAAACTCTGATTTTTCAGATATCGAGGGAGATTTACCCTACTCTGAACTTGAACCCGGTGCCGATCAGACCGTTGGATACAATGTAGAGGGGCCACGTATGCTGTGTCTTCGAGAAAGAATTGACACTTGGACAGCACGTGACAAGGAGCGAAGTCTTTCAATTGAACGAAGCGCTAATGCACAAGATATCGGGTTGGAGATTGAAGTCGAAAACATGGGTTCAGTTCAACTAAACGATGTTGTTGTCACACGCACATTCCCTGTTCAAATTCAGGTCAACGAAGGAGCCGATTACGAACGACAAGGAGATACAATAACTTGGAGTGTAGGCCGACTTACTGCTGGTGAAACTCGAACTCTGACCATCCCCGCTGCAGTCACTGCTGAAGCCGTTGATGCCATTGATGCGGGTTCAGCCTCTGCCACGTACACTGCTGAAGCAACACTATCGGGGATGAACTTCGGAGAGGTCGACGCCCACTGCCGTGGGTTCTCATACATGGTTGTAGACGAAGACGAGCGCCCTGACAACTACAGATGCCAAGCCGTATTTGAAAATCGATCTTCGTTTACCGTTGATTTGACGAAACTGACTGTGACCCAAACTGGGTCGGATGAGCATCTTTTCGAGATTGAGGATGTCGAAGAGGATGTTCTGCCCGATGGACGATGGGAAAGTGATGTCAAGGTTGTCCACTCTTTGGATAAGCCCACATTTAGCCAAGAGTTGCTGTACACTGTATTGCCACGTGTTTCCCGAAGTACCGAGGGTACCGTGAGCCTGCAGTCACAAAATATCGAAGTTCTAGAAGCGGACATTGACAAGACCTACTCACTTGACGTGTTGCGTCATTACCGACGTACAGAGTTGAATGCAACAATTGAAATCGAGAATACCGGTTCAGCAATTATCAATCTGCTCAGAATTCATGATGATATCCCCGGTCTCTTTGAAGCACCTGATGCTGCCAGCGTAAAAGCCAGTATCGAGGGCAAAGACTTGAACCCAGAGCAGGTCCGAATCGAAGTTCATGACGGAATCAAGCATGAGAAAAACCGCGTTTCACCCGATGGTCCTGGCTTCCATATGGAAATCACAATTGGTCAAAAGGGGCCCATTGGGTTAAATCCTGGGCAAAAGATGAGCATCAATTACCCGCTCGTTGCACCTGACCCGAGTCCAGCAAATGATGTGGTCGCTGCACCGGCACGAATTGACTTCAGTGCGGAGCGATACGGGCCCATTGCCACTCGCTCACCACGTGTATCACCTGTGGTTCGCGTTACACACCGCAAGGTGAACTATGACTCAGGCAAGGAAGTTTTCCCCGCAGGGGGAGCCGGACGCTATGAAGCGATGATCATGTTCAACAATCGCGCTGATTCAGCACTACAAGATGTTGTCATTCACGACATCATCCCTGGTGCGTTTGAATTGCTGGAGTGGAAGGTGACCTCTTCACATCAAGGAGAAATCAAATGCGACATGAGTGAAGAAGGGACGACAGATGGGAAGAAGATGTCTTGGAATATCGGTACTGTCGGTAGTGGAGAAAGAATCGAAGTAACCTACGAGTTCAAGGGTGACCCGGAGGCTGGCTTCAAGGTCAGTGACGCACAAGAAATTCATGGGATTGACGTGGGTGAAGAGATGGAAGATGATACAACATCTGCACCCGCTCCTGTCGAAGAACAAGAAGAGGATATTTCTGAGGATGTTGTCGAAGAAGAGGCTGTTGAACAATCAACTGACGACGAAGAATCCTCGGAAGAAGAGACTGTTGAAGAATCAGCTGACGAGCAAGATGCCACGGAAGAAGAGACAGTGGCTGAATCAGAGGAGGAGTCAGACGATGATTCCGACGATGACGAACAGGAAACTGATGCCGAAGCACCTGAATCTGATGATTCCGATGATGAAATGGATGCTGCATTGGCCAAGATTACCGGGGCGAGTGAATCTGCTGAAAGTGACCACTCTGAAGCAAGAACATGTCCAATTTGCAGTGTTGAAGTTGCAGCGGGCATGGCACAATGTCCGGTTTGCTCATTCACGTTTTGATTAATCAAAATCGAGTAAATCATCAGGGATGTCAACTTCAACTACTGAAGTAGGAGCCTCGCTTTGAGTCTGTAATGCGCTCATATCGATTTGTTGACGTGATTCATTCTCGCCAAGCAACTCTGTGAGTTCTTGATCCGCAGGTGCCGATAAATCTGCGGCACTAATACCCGCCATCGACTCTACAGAATCGCCAGAGAAGGTAGCGGGTTTCAACGACAATTCACGTCTTGATTCTGAAGGTGCGAAATCTCCGTCGAGTTGGCTGGTTTCGAGTAAATCAATCTCAGGAACAGAGGTCCCGATAATCGGAGCGCATTCGCGCAGAAAATCATGAAGAACTCGACTTGAACTTCCTCCTTGAACAAAGGCGACTTTTGCTCTCTCCCACGATTCCTCCTTACGTCCGCGCGTCCAGATGGCTCGGCAAAGCCCTTCTGTGGCAATGTCGGCCTGTGCACCGACAGAGAGCGCGCGTGACCAAAGTGATTCGGCGAGACGCAACTTGTTCAGCGATGTTGCGGTTTGTGCGGCATTCATCGCAACATCAGCACGTTGAGGGTGCGCCTTGAGAACGGATCGATACAACTTGAGAGCTTTCCGTTCATTGCCCAATGCCCGCAAAACACGAGCATGACGTAATTTGAATTCCGGCTCTCTCTTCCAACGATTGCTCGCTGCACGCAGTAAAGACTCTGCCAGTGCAAGGTCACCTCCGACCTCAGCCGCCTGTGCTTCGCGCAGGGCGTCCTCCGGCGACTCCATATTCTCACGCATAGGCTTCGTGAAATTGAATGTTCCCTATTAGTGGATTGATACACTTGTTCAACCCGAAGGGTTGATGGCGCGCCTTCATCAGGAGTCGATTGTGGCTGAGGAATTACCCGAGCAACCCGAGATGCCTCTGGGGCAACTTTTCATGCCCATCGTGTTGCTAATCGGCATGTCGTTTATCCTAATGTCTGATGGACTCCGAGTCTCCATGGCCGGCCTAGCCGGAGGTGTTCTAGAACCTGCTTTGCCATTTCACGACCTGTATTTTGTCCCCACTGTATTGATTGTGGGCTCATCAATCATGATTGTGAATACTGTTTTTCGTTCAATTTTCATGGACCCAATGAAGCAAGCTCACCTGAATCATCGAAATAAGCAACTCCGCAAACTGATGCAAGAGGCTCGAATCTCGCGAGATCATGTGAGGCTAGAGAAGATTCAGAAAATGCAAATGCATCTAATGCCAGAAACTACGAAATTGCAAATGTCGATGATGAAACCGATGATGTTTACGATGATCTTCATCATTGGAATCTTCAGTTGGATGTATGTCATGGTTGAAGGATTCCGTGTTGAACACATCAGTCTCCCATGGAACCCACAATGGAGTTTCAATGGCAAGGTTCTGTTTTTCCCGGCATGGATTGCCGCTTACATCACACTTAGTGCGCCATTGGGTCGAATTGTCGATCGACACCTCAAACTTATGCGATACCGCTCTCACCCACTTGTACTATCAGGTGAAACGCTAGAAGAACCTCTACTGGCGTTGCTCAAAGAGAAGAAAAACAAGAAACAGAGTAATCGTAGAACCCAAAGGAGCCAACGGCGAAATCGTGGCGGAAGCGCAGATCTTGTTGAACAAGATGAACCTGAAAAAATCGTCGTATCCCACGCAAGAGGTCGGGCATTAGAAGGCGTCATCTGCCCTTCATGTGGTGGAAATACTGTCATTCGTACGGATTCGGGGCGTAACCGATGTACCGTTTGCCTCGATGAGTGGAGGCGATGATCTGCCTGCACGTGTGACTGTCAGCGGGCATCCAGGTTCTGGGACCAGTACGCTGGTTGCTGGACTTTGCCAACAACTCGATTGGGGCATGTTGAATGGAGGTCAAGTATTCCGGAATACAGCTGCTGAAAAGGGCATGACACTCGAAGCATTTGGACAGTATTGTGTCGAAGATGAATCTGTCGACAAGGAATTGGATCAGATGCTGACCAATGCCATGTTATCGGAAGACAGTCCGCAAATCGTTGAAAGCCGACTTGCAGGATGGTGGGCATTCAAACATCAACTAAATTGTCCACGCATTTGGATCGAAGTCAGTGAAGAAGTTCGGGCGAGTCGAGTTGTCAATCGGGAAGGTGGCAATGTCGAAGAACAATTGGTATTGATTCGTGAACGGATGGCATACGATGGGGCTCGCTACAAACAGTTGTATGATATTGACATTGAATCGAAAGAGCCCTATACTTGTATCATCGATTCTGATTCACTGAATGCCGAACAAGTGCTCAGTGCTGCGCTGAAACATTTGGAGGAATACTCATGATTACCATCGATGGAGATGCCAAGACATCTCCGGCCCATGGGTGTACCCCCGCAGAAAGGACGATTGACGAATTACTTGAAGCTGGAATGCTCGTCATCGACAAACCCCAAGGCCCCAATAGCCACCAGGTTTCTGCTTGGGCTAGAGATATTTTGGGACTTGAAAAATTAGGTCACGGTGGAACACTGGATCCGTTTGCAACCGGCGTTCTTGTCCTACTATCCGGTCGAGCCATGAGATTGACAAAGAAAGTACTCTCGCATGACAAGACGTATGTTGGTGTTCTCAGGGCACCCAATAACTTTGACAAAAATGCGCTACAGAGAGCCATTGCACAAATGTGTGGGCAAGTGTACAATGTCCCCCCCGAAATCTCTGCAGTTAAAGTTCAAGTTCGCAGTAGGCGTATGGAAACTAAATTGCTGGATGTAGATGGTCGTGATGCAGCGATTGAAGTCACATGCGAGGCTGGAACATACATTCGAACTCTTGCAAGAGATTTGGGATTGTTACTCGGCCATCCAGTCGAATTGAAGGAATTGAGGCGAACTCAGTCCGGACGTTTCATGGAATCACATTGCATCACGTTACAGGAGTTGAAGGATGCTGTGTGGCTGTGGAAAGAGAAGGGGGAAGAGAGAGCCATCCGGAAAATTCTCGCACCCATCGAAACACTCGTTAGCGACTTGCCCACAGTCGTTGTCAAAGATGGTGCTGCTGGTGCAATCGCACATGGCGCCCCATTAATGCGTCCGGGAATTGTTTCGGTCGAATCCGACCTAGAGCGAGGTGACCTCGTACGTTTGCTGACACTAAAGGGTGAACTGGTTTCGCTGGGGTCAATGCTGACGCGCACAGAAATGATCCAAGAGATGGAGACTGGTGAAATCGCCAGACCTGACTTGGTCTTCTTGCCACCCGAAACCTATCCAAAGGCTTGGAAGAAAGCTCAGAGCGAGTAATTTGAGACACTATGCTTGCTCAAATTCCTCAAAAACCCAAGTCTCCGACTCTAGTCGAATCTTCAATTTCGCCATGTGTTACACCACCCCGTTCCCACCCCCCGATTGGAGCACCAATCATTGCGGGAACATCCCTAAGATGAGACGACCCCGTATAACCATTCAGGCGAATTTTTGCATTATCAGCCCATACGGTTGTTTCTGAACGATTCAATCGCTACTCAATCTTCTGGATTTGATTTGGCCCATACATGAAGACCAAAATCCCGAGAAGCCCAAGAATCACAACCCCGACCCATAGATACGAACTGTATGCACTAAGTGCACCATCTGCATTTGCGGTTTCATCTGCATCTGATTGGGCGGGGTTAACCACAATTGTGCCCGACCAGACATTGTTGACTTCATTGGTTTCATCGATGTCTCCTGTCCAATCGATTTCAACTTCAAGCAAAACTTCACCGGGTTGAACATCCAAAAGGCCCCATTGGTCACAAACGGCAGAGCTCAAATCCCCTGGAGACATCATGGCAATTTGTGGTGTACCGAAAGTCTGCCCATTTACCGAACAACGGATCGTTACTGGTTGAGCGATACTATTGCCACTGTTGCGTACATAGACGTAAATTTCGATTGCGTTGCCTTCAGAAACTGTAGAACCACCTGTATTCTGATTGAGAATATCGATACTTTGCACCCACAAATCTGCTCTTTGAGTGACGATTAAATCGGTGGTCTGTTCAATCTCATTCACTCCATCTGTGACCTTAATCGTCACAGTTTTACGACCAAATTGTGTAGGTTCGAAGGTAATCTCCCCACCGGAAAATGTGGCCCATTCGGGTGTAATCTCAATGCTGAGTTCAGAGGAGGGTGTGTCGCGATCCCAGTAGGAGAATGGAATGGTGAGGGGTTGATTCAATTCCATCGTCAGTTCTACGGGGAGTTCATCCATTTCAGGAGCATCGTCGATTTCTGAGATAAATACACTGAATGAATTGGTCCAGGTGTTTTGTCGTTCGTCAAGTACGGTAATGCTGACTGTTGATTGTCCGGAGGCATCGGCAACCGGTTGCAGTCGAATTTGCCCATCTACGAAACTTGCCTCTAAAATCGAGGGATCTGAACTTGTTGCAGTGGGGGTCAAGTCACCATTGCTGGTTAAGTCGTCAGAGCAAGTATACAGGAATTCCAATAATCGTCCACCCCCGTCTTCATCGAAATATTGGTCTGATAGTGCTTCGCACTGCGGGTCACGATCCCACTCAATCAGGTAACCCCCGATAACATTCATTTCTTCAACTTGGACAACAATCGTTTCTGATTCACCCGAGCTAGACCAGTGGAATCGGGCAGAGAGGCCAACCTCAATCTGGCCACCCCCGGGTGAGAGTAGATGTCCTACGGGTACGCTGTGATTGAATGCGCCTTCGGAAATATTGATGGCAGCAATTTCCTCTCCATTCATTGCAATTCGCAACTTCGAGAATGCACTAACCATGGAATGGATCTCTCCCAAAACCTGCCCTTGTATGGTCAGTGTGGGGTTGTTAATGTCAATCGTAGCGCCACCGATACACCCATCCAACAATGTGGCATGGAAACGAAGATATTCCTCAGATGTATTGACTAAATCTCCCTCTGCGATGGCGATTGGGGATGACCAAATGGCACCATCTGTGGAGGAGGAAAACTCCCAACTTGTGTTTCCAGAAACATTGGGATGGAAGCGACCCCATGATTGATCATAGGGGAGTTGTAGCGGTTCAGTCACCCATAGACCATCTGTAGAACCACTATTTTGCAAACCACATGGAGCCATGGTCAATTCCGACTTTGAGCCAGCCTGTATGTCGGCTGAGAGGATGGGGAATTCATCAAATGTGACAGAATGAGATGCTTTGGCAAGTTCAAAGGTACCCCAAGGTTGCAGATGTTTGACAATCAGTCCCGCAGCATCAATCTGCAACTCACTGTCATCAAATTCACCGACTGAAACATAATCCAAGATGATTTTCAGATTCGACAATTCATCCCATGACCACGATTGAATTGAATCAAGAGAAAAAATGCGAGTGTTGTAGTTCATGTGATTGACTTCACCCATGGTGTGAGCGTAGGTTTTGACCAAACTTTGACTACCATTGGATTCGACAATGAATTGAATGCTATCTTGCTGAAGAGAATCCGGCACCCTGAAGGCAACGGCCATGGACACATTCACGATGTCCAACCCCTCACCCGCAGTGAAATCAAAGCCTGCAAGTTCGATGACCGGTCCCTTTGTCCAAGAATACCCTCCATCCGAATCGCCATCCAAGTCATTGTCACAGACTGGATTTGAGGCAGGCTTGAAACAATCAGGCTGACCGATTGAAAGATTATCGCCGGTGGGTGAATCGGTTGCCCAAGCTGTAATCTCATTGAAATTTGCAGGCCGATCATGTGTCATTGACAAACGACCATCTGCCACCATGGAAGTACTGTATTCCGCGATATCTTCACTGTACGCTTTGTTGGTCGAAACCGTCCATTCGGATGCATCATCAAAAGTCCCCGAAGGGAACAAGTCGACCGATTCGGAACGGATGACTGTATCGGCCGATGCCGTGAAAGGAACCACAGAGCCAAACAAGAAGATGGCTAGCAAAATCGCGATATTACGCCTGCCCATGTACATGCGCTGGCGGGTACGTCCTTGAATGCCTCGCCTGCGCGTTCGTAAGGGCAATCGGTAACAAAGGGTGGCGCTTGCTTGAAATACCGAGCGTAGGTCGCCGATTTACATCGTGGCTGCGGTGGTCTAGTGGTTAGGACGGTAGATTGTGGCTCTGCCACCCCGGGTTCAACTCCCGGTCGCGGCCCCATTAATCGATTTCAAGTTCTGACTGATCGATATCATGGCCCATGCGGGTGACCTTGGTTTTGAGGTAATCTCGATTTTCAGCCACAACGCCAACAACCAATGGCATTCGTTCAGAAACCGTGATTCCCAACGATTGCAATGATTCTGCCTTATCAGGATTATTCGTGAGTAAGCACACGTCTCTGATTCCAACCGCAGTGAGCATCTCTGCAGCGATGCTGTAATCTCGAGCGTCTGCTGGGTGACCTAACATCAAATTGGCATCTAGCGTATCTGCACCTTGATCCTGTAGATTGTAAGCTTGAATTTTTGCATGAAGTCCGATACCTCGACCTTCTTGTCGTAAATACAACAAACAGCCCCAACCGTGTCTCTGGATCGTTTTTAGTGCAGCATCAAGTTGTGGTCCGCAATCGCAGCGTGAAGAGGAAAATGCATCACCAGTAAGGCACTCAGAGTGAACTCTGACCAAGACGGGGTCTGGACCACCCATTTCCCCCAAGGTCAATGCCACATGATCAAAACCTGTCTTTTCGTCATGGAAAACGCGGATACGAAACTCCCCGTGGGCTGTGGGTAATCGAGCATCTGCGGGAACGTCGGTTTTCTCTACAATCGAGGTCATGATTTCTCCTCCTTTCGGATGTAGTAGTGGTACTCGCCCGCTTCCTCGTGAACACTCAACAATGAGTCGCCGCTCCTATTCAGGAGTGCCGGGATATCCATCTTTGTTTCAGGATCATCTGCCATCACAAGAAGGACTTCACCAGCTGCCATCGATGATAGTGTGCGCTTGGTTTCATACACAGGTACGGGGCAATCAAAACTGAGGACATCAAGAGTCAAACTGACTTCAAACTCCTCCATGGTTCCTACGAATCGCCACCCTATCTTGAATGCGACGGGAGATTGATGAGTGGGGTTGAAGCCTAAGAGGGTCCTACGGCAACTGTGCGAGCGACTCGAAGTCATCATTCGAACGATGACCTTTCTTGGTCTGAAGTCGGGGAAATGGCATATGGATATCTCCGGATTCCTGTGGCCTTAATCGGGGTCCAAGCTGTCTATTGGTGGGCAACTGAACCAGATGCCAGCCTTGAGCCGTTTCAGGTTTTGTTAGCTTGGCTTTGGACTGGTTGCTCAAATCTGATTTGGCCTGGTTCAGCAGAATTGGTCTTTCACGGTCCATCTCAATCTTGGACAGGCGTAAACTTGTTTGGTTCCGGATTCATCAATGGAGAGGTGCCATTGTATGTCGATGCTGAATGTGCAGGAATCAATGAAGTCCTCTTCCTTGGAACACTCATGATGTTGACGCCAGGCGTAGAGAAAAAAATTCGGAATCGTTCGCTAATTGGAATGGCATTCATCGTTCAGTTCCTCAATTTTCTCAGATTATTGGCTCTTTATCCAATTGGGATGCAATACGGTGAGGCGGAGATGAATGAAATGCATGAGTTCATTTTCAAGCAGGGTTTTCTGATCTTACTCGTTTTGTTTTGGTTTATTTGGTTCATCATGTTGGAACGAAATGGGCTGCGTGATAAGAAGGCTAAACCTACCATTTCAGATTTCAAAAAATATACAAATATAGAGATGCGCGATTCACTACCAAGGGCATCCATTATTGCCCTCATCATTTGTGCATTGTTGGCTGTTTGGTCAACCTATGAAGTCACAATGAATGATGACAATCTGAAATTCAAGGGTGTGGCAGAAGACTGTGCTGATGATGAAATGGAAGGATACATCGACAGTGATGGCAAACCATGTTTTGATGAGATGAAGATCTGGGATAACGTCTGGGATCGCTCAATTCGCGGCTGGTTATTTTCAGGTCTAATCGCGATGCTTGCCATTGTCAGAGTTCAGCAAACGAACGTTACCGACTTGTGGGAAGAAGAATAGTCAATCGACGAGTTGAGCATTGACATCAGTGCCACTCATCGATTTACCCTTCAAGGCATCAAGTGTATGTTGGGCCTTTTCCCGGTGAATTTCAACCACTGCGTTGGAACCGTTGGCGTCAATTTTACCAATTGCCAAATCTGGTAGTCTAGCTTGTTCACGCAAGAAATCATGAATCGCTAATTTTGAGGTTTCCGTGGTCGACAACTGAATTGGGACCATCCCAAATACATCGGCACACTCGCCCCAATCCATCTGCTTACGAACAGGGTCGCGATCGATGCCATCGGGAAGTGCGGGCGCCTCGACCTCTTCAACAACCATATTCCAAGTCGAAATGATCTTGGTCATGTTGGGCGCATCCTCACCGGAAACGAAAGACCAGGCTGTGCCTTTACGACCCATACGACCGGTCCGTCCGATTCGATGGACGTAAGATTCAGAGTCGGCAGGGATGTCGTAATTGATAACTAGAGTTACTCCGTCGACATCCAATCCGCGTGCAGCGACATCGGTTGCGATGACGATTTTGATTTTCCCGTCGCGGAAATCATTGATGATTCTCTCTCGTTTGTTCTGAGCCATATCACCATGGAGGCCTGTTGCAGAGAATCGGTGACGATCGAGTCGCTGAACCAAAAGATCAACCATGCGCTTGGTATTTGAGAATATGATGACTTGATCTTCCTTGGACAAATTTACGATGATGCGACCAAGAGCCCACAACTTGTTTGCCCGACCGATACGAATCATGTACTGTTCAATCTCTGGGACTTCAACATCCAAATCATCACTCATTACGTGCTCAGCATCCGAGATGAACTCGGCAGCAACTTCCAATACTTCTTGGGGGAATGTCGCAGAGAACAGCAAGGTTTGCTCCCTACTGGATAAACGCTCCAAACACCATCGAATATCTGGGAAAAAGCCCATGTCGAGCATCCGATCTGCTTCATCCAAAGCGAAATGAGTAATTCCTTCAAGATTGATATGTCCGCGCTTGGTCATATCGATAACACGCCCGGGGGTTCCGATGATTACATCGCAACCATCATCCAGAACTTTCGCCTGTTTTTCTAAATCCGTTCCACCGTAAACTGTGACCAACTTCAGGCCTTTATCACCCTGGAGCCATCTTAACTCCTCACTGACCTGTGTGGCCAATTCGCGAGTCGGACAGAGTACGAGAGCCTGAATGGATCCAGTCGGTTGACATTTTTCCAAAATCGGAATGCCAAAGGCCACTGTTTTTCCCGAGCCCGTTCGAGCTTGCCCGACGATATCTCTACCCATCATCGATAATGGTATTGATTCAGCCTGAATGGGTGTTGCAAATTCCCAGCCTTTGGAGGAGATGGCTTCTGCAATGCTTGCAGAAAGTTCCCAATCCGAAAAACGGACGTTCGTGTATGATTTAGAAGCAGACATCTGTGTCAGCTCGTTCAGAAGGTCTCCGCTTCGTGCAATTCCTTCTGCAACTCACCCATCCAATACTTCTCACAGTTCTCACGAGTCAATGGGACTCGCTTTTGTCGAACATGCTCACGAATGTATTGGCGGAACTTGAGGGCCTTTGTTCGGTTTACACCTTTGGGTGTAATTCCGTCCCACAAATTGCTAAACTGTTCTCGCTTTGTGTCGAACTCTTCGTCACTCATGCGGATTCCTCGGCGTCGGCGACCTTGCGCCCCTCTTTAACCGTGCCGACTCCCCTTCGGGGAGATTTTCACTCACACAAAGTCGTCTTGACCTTCGTCAAAGTCATCGCCATAGTAGATTTCATCCTGTGACGGTCGACGTACAGGGTCAGGGATTTTTGCAGAATCTACGACTTTCTTTTCAGGGAGTGGTTGAATCGTGACCGGAGGAGGAGTTGAGATTGAACCTTCGTCTCTCTCGACCTTTTCCGCAGGTGCCAAAAAAGCGTTCTTTTCAGCCTCAGTGCCCTCAAGTGATTCATCAATCATCAGTTCCTCTAACAAGTCTTTGATTTCTGCATCTGTTTCTTGGTGCAACAATTCTGAGGCCATGATTCTCACCTCAGCATCAACCATGATGACGGGAAGCATTTTGATACATGACAGGCGAATATTAGGGTCCGAATGTCTAGTACCATCCGTAATGAGACGTTGCATTCTGAATGAATTTGGATCGAGTTTCCGAGAGGCCTTAAGCGCAGATTTTCGAACTTGTTCGTCCTCATCAAAGAATGCAATTTCAAGTGCAATTTGTGTCACCTTCGGTGCATGTTCAGCCAGAGGCAACAGGGCACGGGCGGCATGTCTTCGAACAACTACGGCTTCATCCTGTAAACACCAACCTACCAAGTCCCATAACGTAGCAGATTTGTGTTTGGCTAAGCGAGGGAGAAGTGCAGCAGCCAAACCACGGAGATCACCTTCTTCTTCCCGAATAAGTTCATCAATGTGCAGTTCAGCCACCTCAGGCCAATTGTCAGAAATTTGCTTGAGTGCTTCAAAGGCGGAGCGCTGGCGTGGTTTTTCACTAACTCGTAACTCTCGACGTAAAGTTTCTTCAGTCACCGATGGAAAGACGGGTGCGACGATAACCAGACATCTTTGAGCTGCTTTTTGTACATCTAAATCGATGTCTTCCAACAACTCGTGTAAGTGCTCAAAGAGTGAATCAGAATGTTGCAATGCGCAATAAGGCAAACTTTCGAGACCGGCAATTCGCAGGTGTGGATTTAGGTTACCCAGTGCAGATTCAAGTGCTCTATGAGCGAGTTGCTGATCTTTGCCTCGGATTCTCGGCAATGCTCGAATCGCATCAGCACGCCTCAAAAGACGCTCCTTGTCCCTCCATATCACTGATTCAATGTCAGTATTACCCATAGCAAGTGGGAGAATTCGATCGAGAGGAAGAGCGTCCCAAGCGCCCTCACCTGGTTTGTATGCGAGTTCAAGACCATGACTCCTCTTTCGACCGGTTCGAAGAGGCTTTCCCGTTTTCGGGTCGCGCGCAATATACTCTCGCATCATCTACCTCCGTGTGCCCACCGACCTCTTCAAATCCACCGGTTTGGGGGCTCGCAGGAGACTCTAGTGCATGACCTTTGGCCCGTGACCATGAAGAACCGGATTCTCTAGGAAATGATGTTCGTATGAGTGGAGATGAGGGGCAATTCTCGGAAATCGAGGTATTTCTGGCTCAAACATGGCAATCGTCCGCGACGGACAGAATAGACCTAAACACAATCAGTAGGATTTGGGCATTTGACTTGGGTTGGTTCAACATGGAAACTGCCAACCGTGTCCGTGATAATTTGATTGAGGCTGGATGGTTGGATGCAAGCTCTGAAGGTGTCAAACCCAATATCATGATTGAAAATGTCGACGTGCCATTTGGTTGGCTACCGACCATGCGAATATTGGAATCGCCACCTCAAGCACCAAGGCAAACCCTGATGCCACCCACAGAGGTGGCGGGTGAAGTTACAATTGAAGAAGAACAAATTGAAGTCGCGCCTACAGATCCAGCTGCAACACACATCACCAAATTACTCGAACAAATCACAGATGCGTCAGGCTTGGAACGAAAGGAAGTCATGCGACGTGCTCAACGAAAGCGAAGAGCATTGGGCCCAGTCACCTTGTGGATGGCGCTTTTGTTGGTCGCTAGAGAACAGAATCTCATGATGCCGACATTCCTCAGAACAATCGCAAATTAACTTGATTCAGTTCCATTCATCGACTGTGAATCTAGGATTAAGAACACGGGTAGCAATACCATTGCCAAGATCAGTGAAAAGAAAACTGTAATCGCAGTGACCAACCCAAATTCTTGAACAACAGGCATTTGTGACATCAAGAGAACACTAAATCCACAAACCGTTGTTCCGGCTGATAGAACAAGTGCCACACCGGTAGACGCATACATCTCTCGCAATCCAGACCAAACATCGCCTTCTTTCGATTTCATCGCTTCAAAGCGACGCCAAACGTGAATGGAATAATCGATTCCGAGACCAATTGTCAATGCCGTTACCATCACAGTCATTACGTTCCAGTTTAGGTTTAGCAACGCCATTGCCCCCACAACCCAAGTCGCTGCAACACCAACTGGGAGTACGATGATCAATGCCGGTCCGATCCTACGTGTTAGCGCCAACAATACGGTGAAACATACAGCCAAACTCATGAGTGTTGACTGGACTTGAGACTCAGTCAATCCATCTAGTACGGCCTCAAGACTGACACTTTCTCCAACTACGTGGACATCTGCATCGATGAGACCGGAGTTCGTAAAATCATCGACTGTCGATCTGAATGCTGCAAGAACCGCTGAACTGTCACTACTCGTCTTGACTTCGATTAGCACTTCCATTCGGATGAATTGAATTTGATTCTCATCATTGAATGCGATGGATTTGTCAACACGTTCTGCCCAAGTTTCACCGGTGAGTGGGTCAGCAGTTGACTGGTTTTGGCTCAGCGAAAATAGTGCCGCCGCAATGTCTCCGACACCGTATCCCTGTGTCGTTTCCAACTCACCATCGATATTGAGGTTGAAAGACGAGCCGAAATTGGAGTCGCCCTGAACCGCGTCAAAAAGTATGGGATAGGGCCCATCGTAGACAGGGTGAATATTGCCGGCTGTAGAATGAGGGGCTACAACACCGTTCGTTGATTCAAGCCAATTGTCAAGCAATTGATGGGCAACCAGGAATGAGGTATCGTCGGGAATCGAATCAGCGTCCCCTGAGGGTTCAATCAGGATGTAAATTGGTTTCCATCCCGCTGCGTCATAGGAGTCATACAATGCTTCTCGTCCCTGCATCACATCCATATCTTCGTCAAGGAAATCTGTCAAGTCAAATTCTGTTTCCAACTTCGCTGCCGCCATAATCACTGATCCAATGGTTAGCAAAGCAACAACACCGATCACTTTGGCTTGATGCATTTTCTGAAACCCTACCATGTAATTTCCAAAATTGCCAAATCGCATCCACTCAATGTGTTTTGCATAGGCCTCGGATTCCCGCTCCATTACAACATGCAGAGCCCCCACCAACAATGTCGAAGAGGCGAATGCACAGAACACGCCGAAAGCCAATGCAAATCCGAATATCCGGAGTGGAGGTAGTGGGGAGACAATGTTGGCAATGAAAGCGGCCATGGTGGTAATTACTGCAAGACCCAATGGTACTTTGAGCGTCTCAAATCCCTTCAACCATGCAACGCTGGCGGTTTCCCCCTCAGCCCGGAATGTATTGTAGCGACGCTGTAGGTGAATACTGTAATCAATCCCCAAACCGAGTACGACTGGCGCGACTGCGACTTCTAGAATCGAGAATTGAATCCCGGCCATCGCCATACCCCCGTAGGTCCATACCAAGGCTGCAGATAGACCGACCAATGGGAAGGCAACACCTCGGACTGAACGGAAGGCAATCGAGAGCAGTAAAACAACCACGAGGACCGCCCCCGTAATCAGCATCGCCAATTCTCCAACCGTACTTTGATTGATGTCATGGCTAACCAGGTCCAAACTGGTCGAATGATAATCCAAAGTCGAGTTTGCAGATATTGTATCCAGTTGATCTCTAAGCAAGGCTTGTCTGATTTGACGCTCCGTGTCATCCAAATCAGGGTCAATCATGATCACCCACAGGGTGCTGGTCGCTGAGGGGGCTGCACCACCGGTTGCATTTTCTGGATCCGACAAATAATCACACGTTGCATCATAATTTAAGTCACGATGAAGTAAACTGTCTTGGATGAAGGCACCCGCTGCCAAGGCGCGATCATCGCCCAATGCATCAGTGCAAACGGTTCCGTCCTCAAGGACTGCATCAAGCAGGTCCGACCAGGAGGAATAATCGCTAAGTGAGGTACCATCTGCATCTGATTCATCGATTGAATATTGCAATATATCCGGGGCCGCAATCACGGAATCGATGTAGTGCTGTGATGAAGATGAATGGTTCATAATGGATTGAAGGGCTGTCTCTTGCAGATGTAGATTGTCGATACTGAGAACATTGCCTCCTGAGTCGTCGACAACATGGATGAACATGGGGCGACTTTCTGGTGCGAAGTGCCCGGACATACGTGCTTCAGCTTGTTCGGCATCTGTCTCCGGTGCAAATGAGGATAAGTCCGTATCGAAATTGGGTAGGTTCGGGAACAACTGCGCACCCAAAGCGATGGTAAGCATAAGTGATACAAACAAAATGGTGGTTGCTGAACGCTCAAAAATAGCCGGGTCGACGAGCGTATCCTCGGAAATCGCTCCATCTCCCATGGGGTGGCGAGCAGAATTCTCTTGATAAGTAGAGAGGGGACCGAGTTTTCACAAACCCCGAAATTGAGTAAATTTTGCACCCACACAGTGGGTGACTGAGAAAGAAGGCTCAAAAGGGTGGTTAGGTTCGGCGAACCGGTCAAGATGGCGATTAAGGTACTACTGAACGAGGGGGCTGAGTTGCGAATTCGCATTACAGAGGAAAGTCATACATCACTCCAGATGTTCCGTTCAAGATTGAATGATAGCAAAGATGTTGAGTATGCGAACTACTTCGTTGGGCACCCGGAACTGGACGAGCCTGAGTTTTATCTGCGCTGCAAAAAGGGTAAAAATCCAGCGAAAGTCTTGATGGGGCTCTGCAAGGATATTGCCAACGAATTTGATGGACTCGGTCTACCCTGAAGGGATGCGAATGAATCCCGCGGAAATCGCGGCAGCATGCGGCCTGACTGGATACTCCTGTGATGGGATCGGCATTGGCGGTATTCTAAAATCAAGATTTGAGGACTTTAGAGTAGAGGAAGTCGGCAGAATCCCGGCCCTTGAGCCACGGGGACGGTTCACCGTTGCTCGAGTAACTTTGACGAATTGGGAAACTAATCGATTCGTCGGTAAGTTGGCGAAAATACTGGGTATCTCAAGAAATCGAATTTGGTTTAGTGGGACCAAAGACAAGCGTGCGATAACCACACAATTGTTGGTAATCGATGCGCCTCAAAACAAAGTTTCTGAGGTTGAATTGAGTGATGTCGATATCGAAGTCTTGGGGCGCAGCCATCAAAAACTGGGATTTGGAGACCACTCGGCAAACCGATTCACGATTACTGTACGAGGATGTGCAGATGCTGATGGATCTCCACTTGAAGCAAAAGATGCCATCGCTAGGGTGAATCATATTTTCGAACATATGGAAATGCGTTTAGGGCCCGGAAAATTCCCCAATTGGATTGGCCCTCAGAGATTTGGGGCCACCCGTCCAGTCACCCCAGTCGTCGGCCGAGCCGTCATTTCCGATAACTGGGAGGAAGCCGTTGATACCTACCTGGGGATGCCGGGCATTCAGCAACAAGATGACGTGATTGCATTTCGGAGTCATTGGCGAGAAACTCGAAATGTTGACGAGTGTCTGGACATGATTCCCCGCCATCTCGGATTTGAGCGAGACATGCTCCAACATTTGCAGAGAAAACCGGAAGATTGGTTGGGTGCATTCCGTAAATTACCCAATAATTTGCAATTGATGATGGTCCACAGTCTACAATCTGAGGCCTTCAATCGAATCATTGCGGCTCGACTAGATGCGGGATTGACATTGACGGATCCGATTCCGGGGGATATTGTTGGAATGGTCCAAGATAATGGGAAAATCGATATGGCGAAATTGGTCGAAGTCGATCCAGAAATTCAATCCAGAATTCAGCGTAATTGTCGACGAGGAAGATTGGCAGTGACTGCATCTCTGCCGGGAGCCGAAAGTGTATTTTCCGATTCGACACCCGGTCGAATTGAGCATGATGTCGTTTCCAAAATGGGATTGATGGACCAGGACTGGAAAGTATCGGGCATACCTCGTTTGTCTTCAAAGGGAAGTCGGAGGGCCATGACGGTAGGCTTCAGTGAATTCAGCGTTGAGGAGGCCAGTGACATTGAATCCTCCTACCTTAGCACTCGATATGCCCAAGGACCACTTGAAGGAGAGGTGTGGAACCCCGATGGTTGCTCACTTCGAATTCGATTTTCGTTGCCTAGCGGCACATATGCCACGGTATTGATGCGTGAATTCATGCGGGCGCCACTGACTCAGTATTGAGTTAAAGGCGGCCGATTTCAAGTACTTCGACTTCACCAACACCGAGGATACTTCGAATTGAATCCTCGAATTGGTCAACTGTCCCGTCACCCTCTTGGATGACACAATGTGCTTCAACGAATTTGAGACCAAAAGCGAGTGGCTTGGTTTCGACCATTTGAACAACACCGACATCGCTATTCATCTCTTGCATGGCGCTAGCAATGCCCTCAGCATTGACTTGTTCAATATCAGGGTCACACATGATTTTGTATTTGACTGCCACTTCACCCACGAAAAATCCTCCATCAGGGGCCCTGGAATCCACAGGCTGGACAATAATAGGTCACAGCTTGATTGCGGCAGCGTTCGGAACGACCAATGGGTTCGCCACATGTGGGGCAGGGGAATGAGGTACTCTTAGCGTCCGTTAGTGGTACGCCCGATGCGGAGCAGGTTGTTGCGCGCTTCTGCATAATGGTCCCTCAGCGAGCCGGCGACCGACTCCTCCTTAATATGGTTGACCGAAGGTCTACGGCCATAGAATTACGCCTCAAGAACCGTAAGACGACCCGTACGCCCCGAGGAAACCACTTTCTGTCCGTGACTGTAACGGCACCAACCCCCTTCAATTGAAATGATATCGCCGGTTCGTACACGATCGACTTGATCGCCCCACAATACGACTCCGATTAGACCGGATTCATCACGTCCACACGCCGCAGCGACTGAGCCTTTCCAACCCTTGGAGGTGACCGTACGACGAGGGTATCGGCGCAAAATAAGGAGTTCAATGCGGCCAATGGGTCGGTTGGGGATCAAATCCTCAACTCGAATTCTAGGTTTCACTTTGGGCTTCGTATCGATTTGGCATCGACCAATTTCGCGTAATATACTTCTCCTATTCTCGCGTTGTCGAGTTTCTAGCGGGCTACTTCTAACAATACTGACAGACATTCTATTCACTCCTCAGAGCAACCGAGATGCCCGCCTTTGGTCGACAGTCATTTCGCTGAGAGGTGAGTGAAAGTGAATGTGTTATCCTTTCTTTGGGATTCGTCTGAATCCACTCTTAATTTCACTTTCAACATCTTCAGTCTTAGGCTGTATGATTCCTTCGGATTCCAAGTGTCGATCCAGTTCGTAGGCCACTGATTTTCCACCTGAACCTTTCTTGGGTCGAGGCAATTTATTCTTGCAAACCAGAAATACTTCTGAAGATGAGTTGCGCGATGCATCAGGAGAAAACCGCTGTACCCTAGAGAATCGCTGTTTTGCAGCATTCACTATTCCCTCAATGCCTGTGCCTTGGAAAATTTTCGTGACAAACGCTCCACCCGGAGTAAGTAAAGGGAGTGTGAAATCAAATACCATCGCTACCAATTCAAGCGATATTGCTTGATCACGGTCATATTGGCCAGTCAGGCGAGGTGAAATATCAGACACGATGGTGTTGAATAATCGCTGTTCACCTGCCAAGGGTTCGGGCAAACGTGTACCATCGACTTTCATACCGTCGTGGAGTAATTGTAAGATTCTTTGTTGCGAATTTGAATCCGTTACATCACCAGTGACCATCTGTGCCCCTTCAACTGGTGCACTTGCCAATAAATCGATGCCGATGACCAAACCATTGGGTCCGGTTTCCTCAACTGAAACTTGGGTCCAACCACCGGGGTGGCATCCCACATCAAGGACAAGGTCACCTTCCCGAATCAAGTTAAATTTCTCTTGAATCTGCTTGAGTTTGAATGCAGACCTCGCGCGGTAACCCTTGGAGCGAGCTTGTCGGCGCCATGTATCACGCTGATGGGCCTGAAACCAGCGCTTACTCATGGTAACCCTCAACATCGGGCCGAGCCCGGGATATGTAAATGAGACCCGGCATCTGCGCCAAGAACATGCCGAAGTGGGCGTTACTGGTTCTGTTCGCCCTGTTCATGCAACCCCTAGCATTGGCCCAAACGGGTGGACCCGATGTTTCTCGTGAAGTCGAGGGAGGTCACTCGATTCTATTGGAACAATACACGGCCACTTGGTGTGAGAGTTGCGCCACGGTCGACCCGTGGATTACCGATTTCGTCGATGCACATTCGACCCGAGTTGTTCGAGTGGCCCTACACCCTGATGATCACGACCCATTCGGCAGCCCACTGACAACTCATCGAATTGCCTTGAAGCAGGCCGATGACCAATTGCAACTACCGACCTTTTGGTTCGATGGACAGGGTCAATTGCAAGGGACCGTCTCACAGTCGCTTCTTGAGAATGAATTGCGATCTGCAGAGATTTCACGTTCCGATTGGATTCGCATGCGTGTCGGTTGGGATACTTGGAACAACCAAGGCAATGACGACATACATCAGCTCACCATTGACTTCGACCAGTCATTGTCTGGGAATGCAACCGTGACCGTATTCAGAATTCAAACGATGCAAATGACCAGTGAAATTGCCAACAATGGTATTGATGTCCATCATGATGTCGCCACACAGATGATTTCATTCGATGCAAGTGGCAATGTGACTGACTCGTTTGATGGAGGTTTTGGTTGGTCGATACCAGAGCAAAATGGGTCAAATCTGGGCTGGCATTCTGAGATTCGGTTGGAAACCAGTGGTGATGCTGATGGATTTGTGACGATTATCGAAGAATTCGGCGAGGTTCGGGGCGTGACTGCGATATATTCTGAAGAAATACCCCGGAATACGGAAAATTATTCAAAATTAGCATGGTTTTGGCCGGTCCTGGCGCTAGTGATATTCAGCACGCTCATATCGCGAGACACATAGTATAAACATGGACCTATATTATACTCTGTTTTTTTCGTTCAATCGCAATGCTGCGAAGCATTGATAGTCCCTCACTGCCAACTATATCCTGATGGCGTACACACCCGAAGAAAGAGAAGAGGAGCGCCTTGAGGGTGCTCAAACAGATCGAGAATGGCTTGTCGAATATGTCGTAGAACTGCCCGAGGATAATCCAGTCAGGATGATTACCATCATCCGCGGTGCCGAGATGTCAGAGGTCCAAGGAAGGCTGTATGATATCTTACGGGCCCAATACGCATCTGAAGCAAGATTGGATGTAACCGTGGTTCGAATGGAACCCGTCGATATGCGCACCGATGTCGGCTTATTCGAAATCGGTGGCGTCTATCAGCCGTGATTACTTCTTCTTGCTTCGAGCTTCAGCAAGCAATTCGGCTTTCGATCGTTTTGGGCCCGTAGTATCCCAGTTGCCCATGTCACGCTCTTTGCGAATGGTGTACAACAAGTACATGGTTGCAATCAGTGCAACGTGTACAGCGGTACAGTAGGGGCAGATATGCGGAGCTCCTTCGACCAAAACCAACTCAACGAAAACCAACCAAAGAATTCCAGGGATACTCGGAAGACTAATCCACCAAGCATAGTCAACATATTTCTGAGACCAATCGGATTTCATATCCAAGAACATCGACAATGTGAACCATCCCAAAAGGGCGAATGCAATCATCCCGATAAGGCCCCAAGGTGCCCCGAGTATTGGATCCGTGGAGTAATTCAAGTCACCAATAACAGAACCACACTGAACAATGCCCTCTGCAGCGCATAAATTGGATGGGCCTGTGGCCAATTGATAGTGAATCATCAACGTCCAAGCGCTTGTCAGAAGGCCACCCATTTCCACAATTAAAAGACCCAAAAGTCGCTTTTTCATTGAACTGTAGTCGCTAATTTGTGGAATCGTGAATCGACCCATGCTGATGGCCAACCCAGCCAACGTAAATCCTACGAATATGGCCAATGGACCGTATTCAACCAGAGTGGGGTTCATGCGCCCCCCCCTACATGGTATTGGAGTGCACCAAACGGATCTAAATCCGAGCTTTGCTGACTATTCCATTGTACTATACCATCAGGAGACAATAGTAGATAGAATGGTGTGCCGGGCAAGTCGTAATCATCAGCGATTGAGCGATCTAAGTCATCGATATATGGCCAATTGTGTACATCGCCTGGACGTTGATTGCAGTTGGTACGGTCGGCCTTGCATCCTGAATTGTCATTCTTTTCCTTGTAATCTACAATTTCTTTCTTGCTACTGTCATGATTAGGAAGTTGAAGTTCAGTGGCGATTGTGAAGAACTTCACATTTGACGCATACGCACTGTGCATATCGGAATGCTCCTCACCAGCATTGAAACAATACGAGCAATCGGTATCGATGAATAGGAGCATGACCCACTCGCCTTCTTCACCTTCTGTCCAAGTCTGATCAATGTGATCGTACAACTCAAAACTAGACCATGATGTGTCATATGCTTGAGATACGAAATTAGGTGCCAGTTTGCCTTCATCTACACCCAAGTCTGCTGGGGGAGCCAACAATAGGACAGAAACCGCGACGACGGAAAGGATTCCAGATATACCGAAAAATGCCAGCATTCTGGCATCGGCGTCTTCGTCGTTTTTGAGCATTCGATAGTTGTTTGATTCAGTCTTCATGGCAGTCCAATCTCCTGTATTAATGTCGAGGCTGTATGTCTGATGGCCCCTTCCGAGTCGTAATTTGGAGTGAAACCCTGACTGAATAATGCAGAGGGGTCGAGCATGGTCTTGGGCACGTCTCCTGCCCAGCCACGATCGCCTCCCGTGTATTCTATACTGACATTTTCGAAGCCGGTTTCTTCAACCACAATTTCGGCGATTCTTCGAACACTGCATGTATCGTGAGTCCCCAAATTGAAGCAATTCACTTGTTCATTCGTGGACTCCGTCAGGTGTACCATGGCACGGGCACAATCGATGACCTCCATGTAGGATTTTTCTTGACGTCCATTGCCCAATACCTCGAGGCGAGTGGGGTCGGCCTTCAACTTATGAATAAAGTCGAAAATCACACCGTGAGTACCTCTCGCTCCGACAATATTGGCAAATCGGAACAACCAAGCCTTGAGGCCAAAGGTTCCAACCCAACTGGTGATGAGGGCTTCTGAACCCAATTTACTGGCGCCATAGAGACTGATTGGGAATAGGGGACCATAGGTTTCGGGTGTTGGCATTTCAGATGCCTCACCATAGACGACACTGCTGCTTGAGAATGCGATATTCTTTACATCCGCACAGCGCATGGACTCAAGGACATTGTAAGTCGCAATGGTACCTTGTTTCAAGTCTGTGTCAGTCACACGTGTACCCAAACGTATGTCAGGATTGGCTGCCAAATGGAAGACCAAATCAACACCTGGCATGACCGACTTAACGGCATCGAGATCGAGCAAATCACCCTCCACAAATTGAATTTTTTCACCGTGATGTGCAAAGAATTCGTGGCGACCACTGCTCATGTTGTCGAAGATAATCACTTCATCTCCACGCTCGACGAGTAAATCGACCAAGTGCGAACCGATGAATCCAGCACCCCCGGTGACCAAGACCTTCATGGCCTATGCGACAAGGGAGTTGTTCTTCAAACCAACGTTATTGGGAGAAATCAGTTTCAATCAGTTTCCCTCCGCTAGCGGAGTGAATTTCGATTTCCAAATTCACCCTTATCGAAAAGGTAGTGGACTGCCGAAATCCAGCAATAGATCTCACAAAATGGAGTTGAGAAAATGGTAAACAAAAAGCAAAATGAAAACAAGAATGAAAACCAGATGCCAAGCCTTCTCGTAGGATATGTGCGACGCAGTCAAGCGGGTAAGGCAGTCAATGTATCAATCAATACGAATGCGTTTGGTGATTGTCGTACGTATCGTACGGAAGATGGTCAACACTATGCGTCTTTGGTCATCAGTTTGGACGCCTTACGTAAGGTCATCGAAGGTGAAAGAATCGTAACGACTGTGAGTCAACTCATGCTTGACTGAATGAAGTGGTCGCCGGGGTGGTCTCCTCGGCGACCCAATCATTTCGCCCACAGTGCGAGAATATAGGGGAAGTGTTGAAATGGAATTCAATGGGCTCATGAATCAATGCAGAGTCGTGAGGCAACGGGCAATGCACCCCCGATTTGGGATGGACCCATCATTGCGGCCATGCCTGTTTTCAACGAAGAGGAAACCATTGGAAGTGTCGTGTTGTCGTGTAAACCGCACGTGGACACCGTGCTTTGTGTTGATGATGGGTCTTCAGACTCATCCTCCCGTATCGCACGAAAATTGGGTGCTGAGGTACACCACCATCGAGCCAATCGAGGCTATGGTGGTGCATTGAAAACCATCTTTGGCACGGCCCAAGAACGACGCAGCCGAGCATTGGTCATTTTGGACAGTGATGGCCAACATGAACCCAGTGACATCCCTCATTTGTTGGCACCCATCCTAATCGGCGAAGCAGATGTTGTCATTGGCTCAAGATTCGTCGATGGCGGAGGTGCAGAAAACATGCCGGCATATCGTGCTCTGGGAATCAAGGTCATCACTGCTGCCTCCAATCTATCCAGTGACCTGAACATCAAAGATACCCAAAGTGGATTCAGAGCCTTTGGACCAAAAGCACTGGAGCGGCTCAATTTCGATCATGATGGCATGGAATCTTGCCTTGAAATCTTGAACGCCTGCGACGACATGCAATTGAAGGTCAAAGAAGTCCCCACCCGAATTCGATACGATGTACCAAAAGGCAGCCGATACACCGCACTATCGCATGGATTTACGGTGTTCAGTTTCGCGCTCATTTCACTGTCTCAGAAAAAACCACTCCTGTTCTTTGGAGTTCCAGGAATCTCACTCCTTGCAACCGGGGCAGCCATTGGCATGCGGGTCCTAAACGAGTTGGAGACCATTACAGATGGTTCAGTCTCTTTGTCAGTTGGGCCCGGTTTAACGGCTGCTTGGTTGGGCATGTTGGGCATGTCACTATGCTTCGCTTCCTTGGTACTACATGGTGCTCGACGATTGATGCGCAGATTGCTCATTGAAGAATTCGGAATGGATTAATCCACCACAAGAGGTCCTTTAGGGACCTCTTAGACCCGTTGCTTTCAATATCAAATGTCGAGTGGGGGACTTAATGAGCGATTCGGATGAGACCATGGATATGGAATCCGAGTCCCTGTTTTTTCGGATTCGAAACCTTTGGAGAGGTGCATCGGACAAGATGGAAGGTGCGGGCGAGTTTGTTCATGATATGGTCGAAAAACCCGTCCGAGGATTCTACAGTGCCCTGCACAAATCACCGGGCGCAGTCATCATCATCTTGTTACTAGGGACACTGTTTGTCGGCCAATATTCAGTTGACTTTCAACACCAAATTAACGGTGATGTTGAGGTTTATCTCCCCGATGGAGCGGAGTCCAAGGATTTACTACTGGAAGTCCGAGAGGGGTGGTCAACAGACATCGTGATGTTGTACATCCACACTGAAAATGCCATTGATGGTCCCGGCAGAGGGACTTGTGAGGCCATCGATGATTGCGAACACAACATCACACATGTCAGTGTATTGAAGCAAATTTCCTATCTAGAGGGGGATGACGAAAGTGGACTCGGAAATTATGAGCGAGGCCTTGATTGGGACAAAGAAGACCGTGGACGAAATGATGGCGTAGTCTGGGTCCTTTCACCTGCTCAAGTGATTAAGGAAGCAAATAGTAGTCGAGCTCGATTTACCTGTGCTGCTGCGGAGCATGGGCTGTTTGGCATTAGTGATGACGATTGCTTGGTACCAAATACCCTAGATCCAAGCGAAGGATACAGTATTCCTTCCGAGCAAGATACTGTCAATGAAATGGTCGAAAATGCGGGGAGTCTGATGGAATCATTTGTTCGCGACACCAACAATGACGACATTTGGGATACTGCTGTGGTTGTCATTGGAATTCGGTTTGACATGTCGGAAACCCAAATCGACTCACGCGATGACCCAAAGGGAGAAGCTGGTGAAACCATCAAGGATCACAAAGCCTTCATCCAGTATGCAAGTCGACTTATTCATCCTGATTCCACCGATCGGAGTAGTCTGAATTATCGGGGTGAAGAAGCCGCGAGAGAGCACTACGAAATATGTCCACTGTGTGAACTCCAATTCTCTGAAAAATTATCCCCCATGTGGTATGAGGATGATGAGAGTGGAGAATCGGAATGGCGAACACCACTCTCCAATGATGGGAAGCGTCGCGCAATCACGATTACGGGTCTAACGCCAGTCTTACACGATGTTTCCGATGCGGTTTACGAGCAATTGGAATGGATGTTACCATGGTCATTGGCATTTGTTGCGGCAACAATGATCATTCTTCACCGCAATCCGAAGGTGTTGATTATTTGTGGTACACCGATTGTGATGAGTTTGGCCGTAACCTTCGGAATCACTGTAATGGCCAATATCGAACTAACACCGATGATTATCGCAGCCGGGCCGATTCTGATTGGACTTGGGGTCGATTATGCGTTACATCTGATCAACCGAATTGAGGAAAATCGAAACGAACGATTAGAGCAAGCTGCTGAAGAGGCGTGGAGAGAACAACGTGAAGGGTTACAATCTGAAGAAATGGACCCGTGGGACCCTGAAATCTATCTCGGTGCTACCGTTGATGCAGCGATGACGACAGGAAATGCGATTTTTCTTTCGGCATTAACCACCGTCGTTGGATTCAGTGTGTTAGCCTGGCCTTTCCTCGTCCCAATTAAGCCGATGCGAACGGTCGGATTGACATTGGTCCTTGGCATCGTTTGTACCTTCTTCTTCTCGATGGTGATGGTTCCTGCATTGGGGTGGATTTTGCGATATCGAAAACGAGGTTTAGAATCTGCGGACAAGGCATGGAAGGAAATTGGCAAGGTCCCCGTCGTAGGATGGTGGGCCGTAGTGATTGTGGCAATTCTTGTCAGTAGCATGGGGGCGTTGATGATGGCTGATGAAATGGGTAAGGACATCACCGGATCTTCAGATGAAGTACCCCCTGGCTTGGCGACATACGAAACTCTAGCCGAATACAGTCGAGTGTTCGAGGGTGGACAAACGAACATGTTCATTGTCGATGCGTCAGAATACTCGGGTCAGAATCAAGCACCCATCCGTGACTTGGAAGTTCTTGATGCCATTGATGTTATGGAAGACAATATCGACGATGTTCCCGAAACCACAACTGTGAGTTTGGTGACGATTCTAAAGGCTGTACACATCGATTTGGGGATCCCCGGAGTCGAAAGTCAAAGTTTGTGGGAAATCTTGCATGATGAATGTTGGAATATCACGGCAGACCCAGGGTTCGACGATATTCTCAACCCTCAGTGTATCCCATACTATGGGTCAAGTCAGCCGCAAATGGTCAATGTCGCATTCAACACTTTGTCTGTTGAAATTCGTTCGATGTTGATGAATGAGGTCGATGAAACGATTGGCGGTGAAACACAGACGTTGGTCTATGTCAATCAGCCCTACATCAATTTGCGTGATGCAGGAGAATTGCGGAATCAAATCGATTCCTATCTTGCCGTTGGATTCCCCGGACTTCCAGAGGTAGCAGTCAGTGAATTGACTGGAGGCTTACCCCTCTCTCTGGATATCAACAAAGGTGTACACGATGCACAAACCGATGCCACGCTGATGACCATGCTGGTTCTACTCATCGTGATGACATTCCTGTTCAGATCATTCAGACTCGCCTTCTTCACCATGACTGCGGTCGGCGTAGTTGTTCTTTGGCAACCCTTGCTGATGTTTGGGGGGAATGTCAATGTCAATGTCTTCACTGCGATGGTTTCGACCATTGTCTTTGGGATCGGAGTCGATGATTCAATTCACATTATCGATCGAATTCGGGAAGAGAAAGAGACTCCCGGCGGGATTGTCAAAACCGTTTCAAGGACGGGACAAACCATCTTTGAAACCACGGCGACCACCTGTGCTGGATTGGGAGCAGGATTACTCGTCAATATCCCCGGCCTTCGCAATTTCTTCTTGCTCATGATGCTGTTAATCACATTCGCTTTACTGACCAGCGCCATCCTCCTGCCTGCAATGCTTGTCGGATGGCATACAATGATGTTCAAACTAACAGGCAGAGGTTCGTACCAAGATCTCGATGTCGATGTCTTGATGTCAGAATCTCAGACGATGGATGCTGTCCTGGAGTAACTCAATTCATTCAGCGCCGTAGGCGCTGTCGTAAGGTTCAATTCAAAGCACCTTTAGTCAAGGAGACATGGGGCGACGGTCGGCACTGCTTATCGTCGCCACACTTCTCGCACTATCTTGGTCAGCCACTATCCCAGCTGTCGCTACTGAAGCCCGAGGAAACGAGGGGGGTTCCATCCTTTTTGAGAAGCGGATTTTTGCATCCAGTGAGCCTCTAGAGGCCACCATCGGTTTGTGGGGTTTGACACAAGGTCGATCGTATGAGTTACACTGGATGGTTCATGCGACAAACGTCTCAGATGACATTGGGCCATCGACCTTGGTAAGTTCAGGATTCACTCCATTTTTTGCCAACCAAAGTGCCCTACAACTGGAGTTCAGTGAGTATCATGTTGCAAATGAATCGATGATGTATTTCCTCGAAATTGGATTGAATTCTTCTGTAGGCTGGACCAATGTTTCGGCAATCGAACCGTTTTCCGTATTCTGGAATTCGATGCACCCGCAATATTCGGATATGTTCGTTTTTGGCGATAGTTTGTCCGATGCAGGGAATACATACAGCGCCTTTGGGACGCCGGAAAGTCCACCCTATTGGCAGGGCCGATACTCGAATGGCAAGAACTGGGTCGATTTCACTGGAGATTGGGCGGGCTTCTCAAACGTCGCCGGACGTGGAGGTTCTACGGGCAATAACCGGGCATTCGGTGGTGCAGCAACGGGCAATGGAATGCAGTTTTTTGTGATTGAGAACATCGGGAAACAGGTCGATGATTGGGACCAAAACAACAACCTCGGACCCAGTGATGCTGTCGCGATTTGGGGCGGAGGAAACGATCTCATCAATTACGGCGCTACCAATGCACAGAGTCTGGTGGACAACCTTGAGGCACATGCAGAACAGTTGATTGCTGCAGGAGGCCAAGAATTCATTTTCTTTGAATTGCCACCACTCGAAAAGACACCTGCAGAAAGTGGAAGCTCGGAAGAGGATCGCCAAGCACTCGCCCAACGAGTGGCCGATTTTAATTCCGGAATGGCCACGATGGTCGCCAACCTCAACACCACTTACGGAGTCGCCACTCACTTGATTCCAATTTGGATTGGATTTGAAATGCTCTACTGGTCCGGTGAGCATTTTGGTATCACCAATGTGACCCATGCTGCCTGTGAACATGATGGTGCAACCTGTGACAGCAATGACCCCATTGCTCCCAACGTAGAGGAATACATTTTCTTCGACAATCTTCACCCAACCGAAACGACGCATTATGCAGTAGGATTGTTCCTAAGACAACAAGTCGGCATTCCAGACTATGATGGAGACAATGTCGCCGACTACCTTGACAATTGCACCCACACTCTGCCAGGGACATTGGTTGGGGCGGATGGATGTGAAATCCCACCACCGGATACCGATAATGATGGTGTGATTGACGATGAAGACAGTTGTCCAAATACCGATGCTGGGCTGCCAGTGAACGACAGTGGGTGTGCGACAAATCAAATTGATTCAGATGGGGATGGTGTCCACGATGATATCGATCAATGTCCCGATACACAATCCGGCTGGCAAGTCAACAGTGTGGGTTGCTCTGAGTGGGAATTGGATACCGATGATGATGGTGTGGTGAATGCCGAGGACGATTGTCCCGAAACCGAATTCGGTGCGGATATTGATGGCGATGGCTGCGCAGATAGTCAGAAAGACACGGACAATGACGGCGTTACTGACGACTTGGATGCTTGTCCAGCCACTCCTCGTGAAGAATTGGTCAACGATGTGGGTTGTTCAGCCTCACAACTTGACGATGATGCAGATGGAGTGTTCAATTCAGGCGACAGTTGTCCCGACACACCACTCGGGGCGAACGACGTCAATTCACTGGGCTGTGGCCCAAGTCAGAGGGACACGGACGAAGATGGTATCAATGATGATCAGGATTTGTGCCCCGATACAGATTGGCTGGCCGAGATTGATGCAAACGGTTGTGCAGCGAATCAACGAGATACGGATGAAGATGGACGAAAGGATTCAGTCGACGGTTGCCCCTTTGTTTGGGGTTCGCTGAATGGTTGTCCAGTACTATCCATCGAATTGGAGTTGATCGAAACCCCAGATGAATCAACACGGACAGCCAACATTTCAATTTCGATTGCTTGTGAAAGTGGATGTCTTATGGATTGGGTCCTGTCAGAACCACTCATTATCGCAGATGCAACTGGGGCGGAAAATGGAACATATTTTGCAACCTATGCCAATGCCGAAGACGAAACCAAGGAATTGACAGCCAGAGTCAGTATCGATGGAATGTGGAAAGAGGTGATGATGACTGTATACTTCCCACCGATTGTGGATGAACCCAATCCTATCAATGAATCCCTAGATGTGACTGAAAATATGGATTCCGAGCAACAAAATGAAGATGATGGACGTGAGCAAGTCCTAGATTTGGAGTCCGACTCAATTGCCGTATTGGCATTACTACTGTTGTTGAACATCGCTGTAGTTGCGGCCATCATCGTGGTCCGTTCTCGTTCGGCTCGTTCACAAGACCATCGACAAAGAGCCATGGCGGAATTTGAAAGAAGTCTCTTTGATGAATCCGGTCCAGTTGCGAGTCCGCCTTCATTTGAGCCGAGTGAATTACCCAGTATGGAACCCGGGGTTGAAATGCAAGAGATCTTGCCTTCAGTTGAGTCCGAATCCACGAATACTGACTTGCCAAACTTTGGTGACTTACTCGATGATGGAATCTAGCCTACATTGCATCCATGAATTCACGATTGCGGGATCTGTGGAGCATGAGAGCTAATTCGAAGTACGCTTGATGCAAGCGCAGCGGATAGAATAAACAAGGCTGCTCCTGTAAATCCAGGGATCCCAATTCCAACACGAATAATGACTGTGGAAAGAATGAAACCGGTGTTACGAGCCAATTGCAGGAAATCAGTGATATATCGATAAGACAGAAGCAGAATCACAATGTCTGAGATGATTAACCAAGTGAAAAAATCGGAAAAGAACACTGTTCGGCTCAACCCTGTATCCCCATCGACCACGCCAATCAACCACATTGAGAACGAATATATTGCGACGAAAACGTAGACTGTCGCCAAAGTACAAGCAAGATTTTTCTTCTGTTGAACAAACGTTTGAATTGATTCATCATGCTGATCAAGAGTCTTTGTGTCTGAGGTTTGAGCACGGAAGTACAATGCTGTTCCAAACAGTACAATAAACGCAGCAGCTTCAACTGCAATGAAGGCTACATCAGCATCAATGGAAACATCATCTGCACCTCCAATATCCGCTAGATTCTTGAAAATATCACGCACAACCAAGAGCGTAACAACCTCGAATTGTTTCCCGATCGAATTCGAGAACGATTCAGGAATTGCCCGAATCAACTCATAAACTTCGTACGCAAGAATGATTGAGAACGGTGTGTAGAGAGCATCCAGATATGAGTCAAAAAGTGGCTCCAAATCATTTGAATCGATGACATTTAGATCGTAAAGCACGCAGCAAAAGAGGTGGAAAAGAAAACCGAAGATTGCGATATTGATCGCCATTCGTCTTAGGAATGCATCGGTTGATGTACCCAACATTCGCTCATAAACTTGCAACACTGCCACGCATATCCATGCGCTGAGAACTGTAAATAGGGTTGTTCAGTAGCATCTAAAATCAATAACAGTACACGATTTCTAATCATACAATTGGCCGATTGCACTTCCTGGTTATTACAATATTTTAAAAATATATTAACTGACGCCATGTTATGTCTGTAGACAGTAATGGCAATGCCGACGGTAGTTCTTCGACAAACGTTGAATCTGAGGAATTTGATGTAATCATAGTCGGCGCTGGTGCTGCAGGCATCGGTGTCGCAATTGCTCTGCTTCATTCTGGTGTAGAAAATTTCCTCATCGTCGATCGATCTACAGTTGGTTCATCGTTCGCGGCATGGCCTGAAGAAACCAAATTCATCACGCCCTCATTCCCGAGCAATTCGATTGGAATGCTTGATTTGAATTCAATTGCGATTGGTATCTCACCTGCATTCACCATGCGAGTTGAGCATCCGACTGGAAAACAATTCGCTGCACATCTACAAGATATTGCAAATTACTTCGAACTACCAGTGGAGGAAGATACTGATATCAAATCGATTGAGAAAATTGACGATATGTTTCACTTGGGTACTGATGAAGGAGTGTTGCTTTCTAAGAATGTAATCTGGGCCGCTGGAGAATATCAATATCCAAACTTGGCTGGGTTTGAAGGAAGTGATCTATGTCGCCACACCTCCACAGTTCCAAGTTATGGGGAATTAGAGGGGGATGATTTCCTCATTATCGGTGGGTATGAAAGTGGTGTCGACGCAGCCTACCACCTTTCATCTCGGAATAAAGAAGTGCATCTGTTTGACATGAACGCACCGTGGGAAGAAACAACCTCTGACCCCAGTGTCGCTCTGTCTACATTCTCATTTGAGAGAATGCGAAAGCCAAGTTTTGGGCAGTATACAGAATTGTATCCGAATACCCCGGTCAGTTCAGTGACGTTGGACAATGGTGTGTACGTACTCAAAACAGAAGACGGGCAAATTTTCGAATCCCGCAATCAGCCACTACTGGCAGGTGGATTCTCCGGAAGCCACAAGTTTGTATCCCATCTGTTTGAAGAGAGAGAGGATGGATTCCCCGTGATTAGCGATTCTGACGAATCTACGATTACTCCAGGATTGTATCTTTCGGGTCCTTCTGTTCGCCATGATGGGCATGTGTTCTGTTTCATCTACAAGTATCGCCAACGGTTTGCGATTGTGGCACAGGCCATTGCATCATCCATGGACATCGAAACCGATGATTTCGTCGATGCCTACAAAAGTTGGGGCATGTACTTAGATGACTTATCCTGTTGTGGACAAGAGTGCTTAACCTGCTGACGAGAAATGGTTATCAGTTAACGCTTGAGGCGATGTTATATGGGGTCCAGTGAGACTACTGTAGACAAAATGAAGAGTATCCCTTGGCTAGGTCAAACACTGGCCAGCCTTTGTTGGATTGTCAGTGTGTTTGTATACGGATATGCAGATGGTAATGGATTGCAAATGGGCAATGGCGATTGGCTACAATTGGCAGCAGCATCCTGTTGGATGGTCTCTAACATTGCTTCCATACTACCTGATGGGAAGTCTTGAGATGTCTTCTGGACGGCAAATCGTCATACAGAAACAGCCTGACGAGGCACTGAGTAAACATGCAGTGACCCTTGTGAGCCAACAAATTTGGTGTTGGGGCCGAGATATCCTACGCTCAGAAGGAAATTGGCTTCTTGAAATTGGGTTTCAACGTATCGAAATGCCACCTGAAGAACGCCAAAATACCAGCAGCAGTGTTTATTCCCTAACACTTCCAAATGGAGGGGAAGTCGTACTGAGAGGGTATGGTATATTCTATGGTGATAAACGATATGGTGGTATTTTCTTACCCCGGTATGAATTCTTACCGTTGTACACCACTGTTTCCACTTTGCAGTCACCACCTTGGACGAAAAAGGATCTACCGGAGTTAGAATTCCCGATTGAATCTCAGATTCCCGATTATTTTGCGCTTGTGGAGGGTTTAGTTGATTGGATTCTTGCCTATGAGCAAGATGTCGTGGAGCAACTGGGAATCGAATATAGACGGTTCACTTTGTCCGGATGGGATGACGGAAACCGTACAGTAATTGCTGCTGAGGAAATGATCCAAGAATGGAGCGTTGTCAGTACTGCACTTAGAGATGGGGAGTTGTTGAATTAGTGGCGAGCGCATGGGTACCCATTGCAAAGAC